>CAYUUN010000021.1:0-34780 GCA_964447895.1 uncultured Bacteroides sp.
CGCTCAACTTTTCTGGAAAGTTGGGGTAGCGGTATCCATCGCATCATCGAAGCCTGCCGCGAGCAAGGGTTAGAAGATCCATCTTGGCGTTGGGACGGAGGCTTTGTCTACGTCACCTTCAAACGCCCGATAAAAGCCTCTGATTCCACAAAGGTTAACTTAGGGGACAATATCGCTCATAATCCCGATAATGTCGCTCTAAATGTCGCTCAAAACACAGCTGATGTCGCTCTAAATGTCGCTCCAAACAAAGATGATGTCGCTCAAAGTCTTGATGAGAGAATACTACAAATCATAAAATCAAATCCATCCATCAGACGCGAAGATATTGCATCTCTACTTTCTGTTAATAAGAAAACCGTAGAGCGACATCTAAAGGATCTTGGCATCATATGGGAAGGTCACTCAAAAACTGGACATTGGAATACTCCATTAACAAATAACATGGCTAACGATTAACTCAATATAGACCAACCGAGATTGACATCTAATTAAGTAGAATAAAATAAGCTCCGTCCATATGATAAATAAGATTTCTATACTTGGTCCAGCTTGTTATAAGCAAGAAGCTTTTCTTGAAACGGATAAGAATGTAAATTTGATTTATGGACTTAATGGTTCAGGAAAAAGTACTCTATCAGAATACCTAAGGAATATTGAGCATCCGAATTACAACAGATGTTCAATATCTCCCGCGATCAATTCAGAGGTTGAAGAGATCCTTGTGTATAATGAGGCTTATGTCAATGATATATTTTACAGTTCTGAGACACAAAAAGGTATATTCTCCTTATCAAAAGAGAACTCTGACGCAAGAAAACAAATAGATAATGCGAACAAAAACTTAACTATTCAAACGAAATTGCTCTCCGAAAATCAGAAATCGATTGAAGAACATACTAAAGATTGGGAGAAAATAAAAAAGATAACCTTTTCTACCTTATGGGATATTAAGAAAAAGTATTCCGGAGGAGACCGAATACTTGAGTATTGTTTAGACGGACTAAAGGGTAGCATAGAGTCATTAGGCAACTACATAATAAACTTACCCTGTCCGACTAATAAGCCCGAAGATTCAATTGATAATTTACGCGATAATCTCCAACGTTTAAGCGAGGCGAACGGTGCGCCACTACCAACAATACCACTAATTGACCTTAAAGTTGTAGAAATAGAAGGTGATCCTATTTTTCAAGAGATTATTACAGGAAACTCAAACAGTAGAGTTGCAAAATTAATAGATCAATTACATAATTCAGATTGGGTAAAGGCTGGTATGAATTATGAAACGAATGGGGTTTGTCCTTTCTGCCAAAGAGAATATACAGATGACATTATTTCAGACCTAAAACAGTATTTTAATGCAGATTATGAAAACGCCTTGGAGTATATCAAACGCAAAGGGTTGTTGTATGGGGAATCTGTGAAAAGGATTGTTCTTGGCGACTATTCACATATCACAATAGTCAAGCAAAAATGGGATACCATACAACAAAAAATTGAGCTTTTAAAAGAGGTTGCAAATAACAATCTAAATGCAATAAGAGATAAGTATAGAAATCCAAGTCATATTATCGTATTGGAGGATACGTCTGCACTACTTTCCGAAATCAACGAAACGATTAACGATGCGAATGCTATAATTTCTCAATTCAATAAAAAGTTAGCAACACTTGCTAATGAACGTAAAATAATTAAATCTAAATTTTGGGAAATTATACGTTACGAATACAACCAAATAATTATTGATTATAAATCTCAAAAAAACATATTTGATTCTAAACATAAAGAGTTAGTTCAGAATAAAAAAGATATTGAAGACTCTATAGCAGAACTAAGGAGTACAATCGAAAATCAGCAAAAAAAGATTGTAAATATTGAAGAAGCTATAGAACATATCAATTCAATGTTGGTGGATATGGGTATAGTCGATTTTAAGATTATAAAATATAAGGAAGATGAAAGTCTTTATAGAATAGTTCGTGATGGTAGCGACACCCCAGTGTTTAGAACATTAAGTGAGGGAGAACGAACTATTATCAGCGTACTATATTTTATTGAAACTTGTAGAGGTTTATTGGATAGGAACAAAGCTAATAAGAAAAAGATTATCGTTATTGATGATCCTGTATCGAGTTTATCTAATATGTATATATTCAATATTGGACGCTTGATTCGTAATATATTCTATCCAGAAATAAAAAAGGAAAAGGATACAAAAGAATTATTTATAGTTCCTAAATACGAGCAAATCTTCATCTTAACGCATAGCCTTTATTTTTTCTATGAAATGACGGAAATGGCAGAAGAAAAACGTCATCTTTTTCAAGCCTTACACCGCATCTCAAAGAACGAAAACGGAAGTAGAATTGACACTATGCGATATGAGCACATACAAAGTGACTATCAAGCTTATTGGATGACTATACGAGATTCTAACACACATCCGGCACTTATTGCTAATTGTATGAGAAATATCATTGAATACTTCTTCAACTTTGTTGAGAAACGAGACTTAAATAATGTCTTTAATCAAGACAAATTTAAGGATCCTAAATACCAAGCATTCCAAAGATATATTAATAGAGAATCCCATTCTTTGGGTCAAAACATATTTGATTTTAAAGAATTTGATTATACTATATTTATGGATGCTTTAAAGCACGTATTTATTGAAACTGGGTATTCGGAACATTATAACAAAATGATGAAAATCAAATAAAAATTATTATTACTGTCCGCTAAAAATTTTTAGCGGACAGTAATATTAAAAATTATACTTACCCTTGCTTATGCATAAGTGCCCGTGCGAGCATAATCGTCGCATCTTCTTGTCCAAAAGTCTCGCAAAATATTGCGCAACCTTGAGTGAATTGTCTTTATATTTTACCTAAAGGTTAAACTATTTTGGCTTTATATTTGTCTTTATTGAAAGAATTAAGTATCTTTGCATATGATTTTAACCTGTAGATAACAATGGATCTTCGCGAGATATACAAAGGCTGTCTATACTGTATCAAATTCGACGAAGCCGATACGGACGAATACAGCCGTGTACTTGCCCTATGGAAAGATCTGGACTATCTTGTTGACTTCTTCAAGGCTAATGCCCAAGAAGTTGATCAACCGTTCTGGCGTGAAGTAGGGTTGAATCCTGACACGCCCATTGCTTCTGCCGAGCGAGTAGCAAGCGAAGCTATCGTATTAGCAGCCCATATACGCGAACTCGCACAGAACGCTAAAGATGGCAATATCCCGGATTTCGAGGACTTCTTTCGCCCATTGGGAGGCAAGTATTCGTATGTTCGCGAGTTAGAACCGCACAAATCATACGGTACATTCAATCCCTCGTTGCTTAGATTGTATGCCATAAAGCTCGAACGAAATGTTTATCTAATTGTTTTCGGAGGCATAAAACTCGGAAGCACCATACAAAATTCTCCCGGATTAAAAGAACAGGTATTCAACCGAATTGACAATGTAATAGCCTTCCTAAAAGCTAATGGCATACTTGAAGGAGACGACATATAACTTAAATTTTGTCAGCAATGAAATTCAATCTTGGAAAAATACAACAACTCGCGCAGCCACTTCCTGATAGTGAAACGCAGCAAATGGAGTATCAGATAGAAAACCGGGACTGGCTTCTTCTGTCGGTAAAACTGGCTTTGAAAATCCGCAGCCTCATGGCGGCAGATGGCATAAGCCAGTCAGAACTCGCACGCCGTATGGGCGTCACTCCGGCTCAAGTTTCCAAGATTCTAAGCGGTCAGGAAAACCTCGGTTTAAAGACAATAGCCAAGGTTGAATCCGCTTTAGGAAAACCACTGTTTTCTATGGACATTGAAGCGCCACACGAAGTTTCGATACGTGAAAAGATTACTTACGTTCCTTTTCCCGTCTTTATAAAGAGTCAGCCGGTAGAGAAAAATCTCACTTCGGCCTACTCTCAATTTGATATTGTCTCACAAACCGCACTTAGCTGATATGGAAACCTCAATACTTTTTAAGTTCGTAAAAATGGACTTGGTTCAGTTTGCCACCTTTACAGAAGGCTTCAAAGTGGAAGATGCGGAAATGGAAATCTTCAACCGATTTCAATTCGCATATAATTTTGAGGAGCACCTTGTGCTCTGCAAAACTATCATTGAGCTATCCAAGCAAGAAAAGATTTTGCTCAAAGCCGACTTTGACTGCATGTTTAAAATTGACCCCAAGAGTGCATCAGCCATTGAAACACCAACCGAAGCCACTATCCCGCAAGGCTTGCTTGCACAGTTCGCCTCACTCTCTTACGGCTCACTTCGTGGTGTGATTTACGCAAAGGCCACCGGGACACCGTTCAGCAACTTCATCCTTCCGCCGAATGATGTAACCTCTTTCTTCAAAGAGCCCCAAAAGTTTTCAAGAAACCGCTGAAACGATACGTTTAAATTTTATATGAAGAAACTCATTATAGCAGTAATCGCTATTTTCATCCATTCTTGCGTTTTTGCTCAGGAAAATGCAGAGAATATCACCCATATACTCATTGTCGATGATAGCGATTTCTCCGATATTCATGATATCGCAGAGTTAGACCAAAGCCCTGAATTTCCCGGTGGGATAGATGGTTTGATGGAATTTCTCTCTCAAAATATTGTCTATCCCGATGAATGTGCAGAACAGGAAATTCAAGGCCGTGTATTGGTTAAATTCACTGTATTCAAAGATGGTAAAGTCGGTAATATAGAGATAGTAAAATCAGTTCATCCACTCCTTGATGCGGAGGCTATGCGAGTAGTAAGTCTTTTACCTGATTGGATACCGGGTAAACTCGGCAATGAGAATGTGAATGTATGGTATACGCTTCCTATCTCTTATAAGTTAGATGACAACTCGGCACCGGCGCTTTCTGAACGTGATCAAAACGATTTCAACCAATTTCTTGAACTCGGAGAGCAAGCAGAAAGAGAGGGCAACATAGGACATGCTTTTCAGTACTACAAAGAATGTTTCAATATCGATCCCACTGACTTTTCCATTCTTGATAGAATTGACAAGTTGATGGCAGCTGACTATGAGTATCAGACACCATTCTACCAATGGGCAGCAGGTCGACTAACGCGCGAGGCAGAAAAGGGCTACGATAATTCGTCCATACTTTTGGCAAAATCCATTGAATTGTGGGAAAAACTTCTTGAGAAGAACCCGAATGACCTTGTAACTCTCAGCCACGTGGAGTATCTATATTTTAAAAGCGGTAATTGGGTAAATACTTCGGCTACAGCTCAGCGTATTTATCCTCTTATTCCTGGATCTGATGTTTACACTTTTGCAAACACGATGGCCATGGATGCCTATGCTCGCAGCCGCTCTGATGATTATGCCGGTATCATTTCTCTTGTCGCACCTAAAGTTGATTATCTGCTAATACAAAATGCAGATAATCCTAAGATGCAATGGGGCTGCTTCTTGGAGTTAGCCGAAGCATATATTCAACTCGGCAAAGTATCAGATGCAAAAGATTTCCTAAACAAATTGAGGGCGGCTTATTCAGACAACTTCAACGAGTTTACCAGATTATATAAAAAATACGATCCTGAAATGGGCGCCACTTTTCAAGATTTGCTTAAATAAATAATGTGGCCGGGGGATTAGTCGCGGAGGATGCGCAGGTCGGGGAAGGCAAGCTCGGTTTCGGGGGAGGGGTTCACCAGCAGGGGGTTGCCGCCGGCTTGAGCAGTGGCCATTATGAGCGGGGCGTCGGCTTCGGAATCTGTCAGGAAATAGGCGGGCAGCGAGCCGTTGAACACGGTCGTGACGGCATGGAGTTTTGCCTCACCGCGGCAGTCGTAGTCGACGCGCCCATCGGGCGCCACGGACGATGCTACGTAGGCTCCGTCCCACAGCACGTGCACGTAGGGCGAAAGGGCAGCCGTGGCCAGCAAGATGCTGTAGCCCTGTGCCTGGCGGGTGTGGATGAAGTCGACCACCGCCGGCGAATAGACGGCGTGGCGTCGCATGTAGTCGAGAATAACGTCGGGAAAACCGGCGGCGGCCACCACCTGCGCCCTGAACTCGTTGTGGCTGATCACACGAGCTTTGCGCAGGATGTAGGCGCCGGCTATGCGTATGCGCTCCGTGAGCGGCAGGTATTCAAGCGCCGCGCGCACATACAGTTTGAAGGAATTGCCTCGCAGCAGGGTGCCGTCGAGGTCAACGACCACAGCTCTTACGATTCCTTTGCATCTGCCGACCATGGGAAACGAATCAATTGATTGTTAAACATGTAGTAATCTGGTATGATTACCGGCGTGTCTGTAGTCACCACCACCACGGCTGTGGCTATTTCGGCGTCGGGACAAGATTTATTCACTGCTTCCACCACCGAGAGGAGCGTATTCCCGCTGTCCACGGCATCGTCCACAACAAGAATGCGCCCCGCGGCAGGCAGCGCGGGAGGCAGGGCACCCGTAAAGGGCTGCCGCGCAGGCGGGAACTTACTGAGCCATAACGACTCGGCCACGCGCAGGCGATCGGCCACGCAGCGGGGCAGGCTGCGGAGGATGCGTTTCACCACCCCACCCTTGCCACGCGTGGACGGGCGCTGCAGCGGCACATAGCAATGAGGCACGGCCGGAAACAGCAGCTCGGCCACGTTGCGGCCGCCCGACTCTATCCCGAGCACCACATCGGGCGCCCACGGCCGGATGCACTCGGCTTCAAGACGCGCGCACACGTCCTTAAACGCTTCTTTATCAAGAGTTACCACCTTCTTCATAAGCGTCCTATCATCGACAAAACGCGTGGCCCGAGGTAGGAGGCGAGTATGCCTGCCTTACTCTTCAGGCGCACTTTGGGGTTGAGCAGTCCGCGGCCGCGGCGCTCCCGCAGAATCGCGAAGCAGCGCGAAGCCAGAGCGGGGTCGTTTTCGTGGCGCGCGTTGAGCACAAAGATATTGAATGCCGCGCTCATGCTGCGCTCGCGGGCGGCACGCAGCAGTGCCGGCCTGTGGCTGAAAGCCTTTTCGATGCGGGCCGTGACATCGAGCACATCGGCCCGCGCCGGGCGCCAGCGACCGATAATGCTGGCCGGATGCGGCCTGTAGAAATACAGGGGTGCCTCGCACACCACCACCCGGCCGGAGGCCACGAGGAGAAAGGGAAGAAGATCGAGGTCTTCATAGCGGATGCCCTCGCGAAAGCGCATGTCGCCCAGGGCGGTGCGCCGCACGAGCACCCCGCCCACGCCATGCGCAAAAAGTCCGCGCTGATACAGAAACAGCTCGGTAGCCTTCACCCCGTCCACACTTACTGAACGGCCGGGCCTGTCGGCCAGTTTATCCAAAGCGAATGTATAGGCGCTCCAGGCCACATCGGCCCGGTGCGCCTCGAGCGCCTCGAGCAGAATCTCCACCATGCGCGGGTGGATCACGTCGTCGGAGTCGACGAAAAACACATATTCACCGGCTACGGCATCGAGCGCGCGGTTGCGCGCCACCGACTGGCCCCGGTTGGGCGCATGTATCACCCGCACGCGACTGTCGGCCGCGGCGTAGCTGTCGCAAATCGCGCCGGATGCGTCGCTGCTCCCGTCGTCGCTCAGAATCACCTCGATGTCGCGGTGGGTCTGGGCGAGCACACTGTCGAGACACTCCCTCAGAAACGCCTCTTCATTGAAGACGGGTATGACGACCGACACTTTCATTTCACATGTAACACAGGCGAAGGTTCAGACTCGTTGTTGGCACGGTCGAGTGACGTGACGACATAAAAACCGGGCACCGCAGCCAAAAAACGGGTGCGCGGTGTTACCTCCACAATAGCCGAAGCATCCTCGATGTTACATTCGGAGGTGTCGAACCTGTAGACGACGAAGCGAACTGCGTCCTCCACCATGCCTTCGGCTGCCGGTGCAGTCCACGAAAGATACTCGCCATCGTGCTTGAAATCGGCGACGGCGGGGGCACCGGCGGAGGCTATCCACGGATAGGCCGGAACGAGCGCCTTGGAGCGCTGGTGCACCGTGGCAAGCGAGTCGGCCACGCCGCCCTCGTTGCGCACCACCGAGTAGCCGGGCCACCAGCACATGCCCTGTATCTCGGGATGCGAGCGCTGCAGGGCCAGTTTCTCGTCGAGTTCGTTCATCTTCATGGTGCGTCCCACATCCTGGCCTATGTACATGTGGCGGCCCTCGTTGTTGGCGGCCCACCAGTCCACGAGCGAGCGGTAGCCCGCAGCCTTGTGGTCGAGCTCCCAATAGAGCTGCGGCAGGAGATAGTCAATCCAGCCGTTACGAGCCCACAGGAGCACGTCGGCATAGAGCCCGTCGTAGTTCTCCAGGCCGGAGGTGGCGCTGCCGCGCGGGTCGCTCGAGGCATTGCGCCAGATGCCGAAGGGGCTGATGCCGAAACGCACCCACGGACGACTGCTGCGGGCTATCACGCGGTGTACGCCGCTGATGAGCGAGTCGACATTGGCGCGGCGCCAGTCGCCGCGGTCGCGGCCGCGGCCATATTTCCTATAAGAGGCATCGTCAGGAAACTCCTTGCCCTTCACGGGATAGGGGTAGAAATAGTCGTCGAAGTGAATGCCGTCCACGTCGTAGCGCTCGACTATGTCGGCCACCACCTTCTCTATGTGCTTGCGGTTCTCGGGCTGCGCGGGGTCGAAGTAGAGCTTGCCGTCGAAGCGCAGGAAGCGCTCCGGATGCTTGTGGTAGAGGTGGGAGGCCGCGGGCTGCTGCTTCGCGCCGGCGGTGACGCGGTAGGGATTGAGCCAGGCGTGGAGCTCCATGCCGCGGGCGTGGCACTCCTCTATCATGAACTCCAAGGGGTCCCAATATGGCGCGGGGGCGGCTCCGTTGCGCGTCAGGTAGCAGCTCCAGGGCTCAAGCGAGCTGGCGTAGAACGCGTCGGCCTGGGGGCGCACCTGGAAGATCACGGCGTTGACACCCGCTGTGCGCAGGCTGTCGAGCTGCTTGCGCAGGTAGGCCTTGTTCTGCCCGGTGGTGTTGCGCAGATACTGGTCTTGATACACCGTGTGGAGCCACGCGCCGCGAAACTCGCGTTTGGGCAAATCCGCCGCGACAGCCGAGAGTGCGCCACAGACGCACACAATGGCTAATATTACCTTTTTCAGCATTTTACTTCACCATTACAAATCCGCCGCGGGGCTGAATCTTGATTTTCACCTTGCCATCGCGCGACACCTTGCGCGTCTCCGTGGCCAGGGTGCCGTCTGGAGCGTCTAAGAGCACCGTCACCTCATCGCCCTTGACAGCTCCGGGCACCGGCACAAGCACCTCCCGGGCATCGGCCGCGGCGTTCACGCCTGCCGTGTACCATTTGTCGCCATTGCGGCGGGCAACCACGGCATAGCTGCCGGGGTAGCCATCGACAAAACGTGTCTCATTCCATGTGGTGGGCACATTCTTCATGAACTCGATGGCCGCGGCCGGTGCATCGTCGAGATTGTTGGGCGCGAGGGCGAAATTCTGCACAGGATTCTGATAGAGCACGGCTGTGGCCAGCTGGAAGCCGTCGCCGCTGCGGCGCGTCACGCCGGAGGCATTGTCGCGGCTCACGCGCTTGTTCAGGATAGTGCCGCCGTACTCCATGCAGCCCAGGCTGTTGCGCACGAAGGGGTGCAGGGCTGCGTGGGGGGCCTCCACGTTGTCGGCGAAATGCTGCGAAAACACCATATTTTCCGATGCGAGCGTGGCCTCGCTGCCCACATAGTTGGGATACATGCGTTCCCAGCCGCGCGGCATCGTGCAACCGTGGAAAATCACGCTGAGTCCGTATTGGGCCGCATCGCTGAGGATGTCTTCATAAAGCCGCATGGTCTCCTGCTTGTCGCCGCCGAAGAAATCCACCTTTATGCCCTTCACGCCCAGCTGCTGCATCCACTTCATGGCCTTCTTGCGCTCGACGGGGTTGCTCATCACGTTGACGGGGCTCTGCACGATATCGTTCCACCAGCCGCTCGACGAATACCAGAGGAATATCCCTACCCCGCGGTCGGCAGCGTAGCGCACGAGTTCGGCCGTGCCATCATAGCCGGGATTCACGTCCCAGCCGGCGTCGACGAGCACATGCTCGTAGCCCATATCGCGGGCGAAATCCACGTAGGTTTTCTGGTCGGCCATGTTGCTGCTGGCGTCCTGCCATATTATCCAGCTCCATGTGCCGCGACCGTTGTGGGCGGGGAAGTCGATGTCGTAGAGCGGCTCCACGAGGTCCCAGGTGACGGTGGTCTCCACTATCGGGGCAAGATCGTGGCCCAGCGTGATCGTGCGCCAGGGAGTGGCCGCGGGCAGCGACATGGCGGCGGAGGTGTCGCCGTTGCCGTTGTTCTCTTCCGGCATCGGGAATGCGATGGTGTAGACCCCTGCGGGCGAAGCCTCCGACAGATGGGAGCCCACATATCGGCTGTCCACTCCGGTCTCGCCAAGAAGCACCCAGCCGGCATCGCCCACGCGGAAAAGCGCCGGGAAGGTGAAGCCGTGGCCGGCGTGGGAAGGCGTGCCCACGGGCACATCGCGCATATATTCCTCTTCATAGGAGGGCTTGGTGCGCTTCCAGCCCACCATGGCATCGCTCTGCTGGGTGAGGAAAGCCGTAGTGCCCTCAGGGAAAGCAAAGCCCGAGGCCTCACCGGTGACGGTGACGGCTCCGGTCTCCCCGCCGTTCAGGCGCGGAAGCAGATAGCGGAAAGCCACGTCGTTGTCGGCCACGCTGAACTCGATTCCCAGGGTATTGCCGGCCTCGTTCACTGCCTTGACCACAGCCCGAAGGGCATCGTAGGTGGCTGCGTCGTGCTTGATGCGCGACTGGTTGTATTCCTTGTGCACACGGGCAGTATCGGCACCTGCGATACGCAAGCCGCGGGCAAACTCGGCCTGGCGGGTGTGCACGCCCAGCGGCGACGGCGCCACGAGTGTTTTGCCGGCATGGTCAATAGAATATTCAGGCACTCCATCGGGGCCGTCGGATACACGCAGCACAGTGATGCCCGAAGGGCTGGTGAAGTCAATGGCGACCGCCGGCTGCGCTGCCAGCCCGACTATCGCTGCTATTTGCAAGAAACGTTTCATATTTTTGTAACGCGCGCGTGCGCGAAATATTGCCCGCGCGTATAGAAAAAGACCGCACCACGGATGCGGTGCGGTCACTTCTATCGTATTTCCTTTTCTCAGAGCATGGCGACGCTGCGGGCGACGAACGAGGTGAGGGCTTCGCCCTTGAGCAGACCGGCCTGCAGGAGAGCCAGGTCGATGAGCTGCTTCACAACGGGCTTGCCGGCGGCATAGTCGGCCTCGAGCTTTTCCATGCGCGAGCGGGCATCGGCCACCTGCTTCTCCAGGTCGCTCACCTGCTTTTCCTCCTCGGCGCCCAGCTTGCCGTCGGGCGCATCCTTGCGCAGCTGCTCGATGCGGGCATTGTCGGCATCAATGGCATCGCTGAGGGGCTTTACCTCGGCATCGAGAGCCTCGGAGGCCTCGCGTGCAATGCGGGCCACCACGGGATGCTCGGTGTTGACCACCAGGTTGTAGCTATCCGGGAGCTCGGCATAGAAATCCATGCCGGGCTGCATGGCGGCCATGGCCTTCATTCGGGTCATGAACTCGTTTTTCGTGAGCATCACGGGCAAAGCCTGTTCGCCCATGGCCTCGAACTCCACCACGAACTGTGCCTGCTTCACCTCCGGCAGCTGACTGCGGAAGATGCTGCTCATTTCGTTGACCTGCAGGGGAGTAAAGCCGATGGATTTCTTCTCGCCCTTGTCGATGAGCGAATCCACACTACCGCTGTCCACGCGCACAAGGCGCGTCTTGGGCAGCTTCTGCTCGAGCAGCCCTACGAAGTGCGAGTCGAGACGGCCGTCGAGCAGCAGAACATCGTAGCCGCGGGCCACGGCGCTCTGCACATAGTTGTGCTGAGCCTCGGGGTCGGTGGTGTAGAGATACACCACATCGCCGTTGCGGTCGGTCTGCGCGGCTTCCACCAGGGTGCGGTATTCGTCGAGGGTGAAGTAGCGGGCCTCGGTGTCGCGCAGGAGCATGAACTTCATGGCGGCGTCGCAGAATTTCTCGTCGGTGAGCATGCCGTACTCGATGAAAATCTTGATGTCGTCCCACTTCTTCTCGAAGGCGGCACGGTCGGCGGTGAACAGTTCGTTGAGGCGCGACGACACCTTCTTGGTGATGTAGCCGGAGATTTTCTTGACGGCAGTGTCGCTCTGGAGGTAGGAGCGCGACACATTCAGAGGAATGTCAGGCGAATCTATCACGCCCTGGAGCAGCATCATGAACTCGGGCACGACGCCTTCCACGGAGTCGGTCACGAACACCTGGTTGCAATAGAGCTGAATGCGGTTTTTCGTCACCTCGAAGTTGTCCTTGAGCTTGGGGAAGAAGAGCACGCCGGTGAGGGTGAAAGGATAGTCGACGTTCAGATGAATCCAGAACAGGGGATCGTCCTGGCCGGGATAGAGCTCGTGGTAGAACTTCAGGTAATCGTCGTCGCTAAGCTCCGAGGGCTTCTTGAGCCAGAGAGGTGCAGTGGCGTTGACCACCTTGTCCTTGTCGGTGTCGACCATCTTGCCATCCTTCCATTCCTGCTCCTTGCCGCTGATTACAGGCACCGGCAGGAAACGGCAGTATTTCTTGAGCAGCGCGTCGATGCGTGCCTGCTCCAGGAACTGCTTGCTCTCATCGTCGATATAGAGGATGATATCGGTACCGCGCTCGGCACGGTCGCCCTTGCCCATGGTGTACTCGGGCGAGCCGTCGCACTCCCAGCGCACAGCCTCGGCGCCTTCCTTGTAGCTCAGGGAGTTGATCACCACCTTCTTGGCCACCATGAAGGCCGAGTAGAATCCGAGACCGAAATGGCCTATGATGCTGTTGGCGTTGTCCTTGTACTTGGCCAGAAACTCCTCGGCACCAGAGAATGCTATCTGGTTGATATACTTGTTGAGGTCGTCGGCATCCATGCCTATGCCGTGGTCGCTCACGGTGAGGGTGCCGGCTTCCTTGTCGATGGTCACGCGCACGTCGAGCGTGCCCAGCTCGCCCTTGAATTCGCCGAAGCCCGCGAGGGTGCGAATCTTCTGGGTGGCGTCCACGGCATTGCTCACGAGCTCGCGCAGGAAAATCTCGTGGTCGCTGTAAAGAAATTTCTTGATTACGGGGAAAATGTTTTCAGTAGTTACCCCTATTGTTCCTTTTTGCATAGTATCTTGTAGAGTTTTATTTCTTTGTATCTATACAACAAACTACAAAAAAAATGCCACATGCGAAATGTGACATTTTTTCCTAAATTATCCTAAGAACTGACAAAAAGTCATCACAGGGGGTGATACTCCACGAAAGCCTCCATGGCCTCATAGGATGCGAGGCCCAGGGAGTTGTAGAGTGCGGCCGTGGCGCGGTTGCGGTCTTCGGCGCGCTGCCAGAACAGGCGGTCGTCGTCGCCCAGGAAGGGAGCGTTTTCCATCTGGCTCTGGTGCTTGAGGATGCTGTTGCGCTTGTTGCGCAGCTCCTCCGGGCTGAAGGGCACGGCCATCTCGATGTGGTCGATTTCCCATTCGGCCCATGCGCCGCGATACATCCATATGCGGCAGTCCTTCATCCACTTTTCGCCCTTGAGCTCGTCGATGGCGGCGAGCACGGCATCGGTGCACACGCGGTGGGTGCCGTGGGGGTCGGCCAGGTCGCCGGCCACGAATATCTGGTTGGGCTTCACTTCCTGGAGCAGTTTCTTGACGATGTTCACGTCTTTTTCCGTGAGCTCGCCTTTCTTGATGGTACCGGTCTCGTAGAAGGGCAGGCGCAGGAAGTGGATATGGTCGGGCTTAACGCCAATGTAGTTGCAGGCGATGGTGGCCTCGGCCTGGCGTATCATGGTCTTGATTTCGCGTATTTCCTTGGAGTCGACGTCGCGGTCGGAGGTCTTAGCCTTCACGAAGTTGTTCACATCCGTGGAGAGGCGCTTGTATTCCTCGGTATCGAAGCCGAACATGGGCGCGATCTTGTCCATCATCATGAAGTAGCGCAGCATGTCTTCGTCGCCCACGGCGATGTTGCCGGAGGTCTCGTAGGCCACGTGCACGTCGTGGCCCTGGTCGACAAGGCGGCGGAAGGTGCCGCCCATGGAGATTACGTCGTCGTCGGGGTGCGGCGAGAAAATCACCACGCGCTTGGGGAAGGGATTTGCACGCTCGGGACGGTAGGTATCGTCGGCGTTGGGCTTGCCGCCGGGCCAGCCCGTGATGGTGTGCTGCAGTTCGTTGAACACCTTGATGTTCACGTTGTAGGCCGAGCCGTAGAGGGCCACAAGTTCGCCCAGACCGTTGTCGTTATAGTCTTTGTTGGTGAGTTTGAGAATGGGTTTGCCGGTGAGCTGGCACAGCCACACGATGGCGCGGCGGATGAGCTTGTCGGTCCACTCGCAGGAAGTCACCTTCCAGGGGTGCGAGATGCGGGTGAGGTCGGAAGCCGCGGGGAGGTCGAGGGCAATGCGGGCGTGGTTGTGGAGCTGGAGGAACGATGCCGGCACATTGTCGGTGACGGGGCCTTCCATAGCTTCGGCAACGACTTTGGCGCGGGTTTCGCCCCAGGCCATCGTCATGACGCGCGACGAGTTGAGGATGTTGCTCATGCCCAACGTCACGGCCGTCTTGGGCGCATTCTCGATCTTGTATTCTTTCTTGATGTCGTGGCGGACGTCGGGCGACAGAAGCACCAGGCGTGTCACGCTCGTTGAAAGCGAGCCGGGCTCGTTGAAAGCGAGCGAACCCTGCGGACCCACCTCGCACAGCGTGAGGTCGAGGCCGCCGCAGTCGGCGATGCGCTGCTCATATTCGCGGCAGTAGGCAAACATGTCGTCGAGCGTCACGGCCGGGTTGATGGAGTGGATGTTTTCCGGGCGCACGTTCACCTTGTCGAGGAACACTTCGCGCAGGCGGGAAAGGGTGGAAGGACCATCGGCAGCAAGGGGGAAGAATTCGCTGAGGTTGAACACCACCACGCGGTCAAACGACACCTCGCCTTTGTTGTACATGTCGATGAGGTGGGCATATACGGAGTGGGTGGAGCGGCCTGCGCCGAGAGCCACGACGCAGCGGTTTTTCGCGGCCAGATTCTTTTTGATGAGTTCCACGACGTGGCGCGCGAGATAGGCGCTGCCATCGTTCATGTTTTCAAAAATTCGGGTATAGATTTTTTCTTCGCGGCGCAGTGCTGCCTGCTCGAGTTCGCCCTGGGGGTCGTAGTACCGCTTGGGTATACGCTCAAGGCTGATTTGAGAGCTGAGATTGGTCTTCATAAGAATCTTTTATTTTGAGCTACAAATTTAAAAAGGATTATTAAGAATGGCAATATAAAATTACACTTTTTAAGATTTAAAAACATAATTTCAGTATTGGAAGTTTGAGTACTTTATAATAGGAAAACTCGCAAAGAGGCGCAGAGGAATATGTATGTAGCTGTGGCTCAACAATAAGAGCGTCGGAGACGCGACGTTCCGTAGCCTCAGGTCGAGCGAAGCGAGGCCTGAGGTATCACCGCATAAAGCTCCTGCGCTTCGGAGATGCGCTGTTTTCTCACACTACTTAGTGTAATAACATCGCGTCTCCGACGCTCTAACTTGGATTCATGCTATTCCCCAGGCCTCGCAACGCTCGACCTGGGGTTGAGGAAAGTCGCGTCTCCGACGCTCTCGTGCTATTTTATTGATAAAACGGCAGCTGCCCGGGGTGGCCGGGCAGCTGTGCGGTGTTTGGGGTGAGGGGTCAGTCGTTAAGGCGGAACACGCGGATGCCCATGAGGGCGGGGTTGCGTTTCATGTATTCGTCGAGGGAGGATGCGGAGAGCTCCACCTTGTGGTTGCCCGACGAGGCATGGAGCAGATGCGGCACGCCGTCGTCGCCCTTGACGATGATGCCCATGTGGTAGACGTCGAGGTCCTTGAGCTTGCACACGAGTCCTACCACATCGCCGTTGCGCAGGGCGTCGCGCACCTCGCGCTGGCGCAGGTCGGCACTCTTTATATAAGGAAAGCGGTGGTTGCGGTAGCCCATCTCCACGGCTTTTATACCGGCATAGTTGGCGGAGTCTTTAAGAGCTGCGTATTTGTCGCGGTGGGCGGTCATGAAGTCGATGCTACGCACCACATAGGAGCACCTGGGGATTCGGTCGGTCACCTCCGTGAGGTTTCCGCGGTGGGCGTTGTCGAGGGCCCAGTCGCTGATATAGTGCAGACGCGAGGGGTAGCCGTCGAGCTTGCCGCCGCGATAGCGCAGCCGTTCGAGGTTGTAGATGAAATCGCGCCACGACGTGCGCTTTTCGCCTGCGGTGGCGCTCAGGGCCATCGCTGTCTCCACGAAAGTGGTGCAGTCGAGCGAGTCGAGGCGCACCGTGAGCACCTCCACCGGGGCCTCGAGCGTGTGGCCCTGATATGGGATGCCTATAAACTGCGCGGCGATGTAGGCCGTGCGTTCCTGCGGCGATGCTATGTTGCGCGACACGGCGTCGGCCAGGATGGCGTTGATGTGCGTGGTGTCCGCAGCAGCGTTGCCGAAGCGCACGCCCGGGGGCACCTCGGCCACAGCCGGGGCGCACGCCAGCGCGATGGCTACCGAAGCGAGAATGCTACGCATCAGAGTTGGGTGTTGGGGTCGAGGTTGGCGCTTTCGATGTCCTTATAATAGCGGTAGGTGCCCACCTTCAGCTCCTCGCAGGCGGCGTCGTCGGCCACGATGATGGCTTTGGGGTGGAACTGCAGGGCCGAGATGGTCCACATCTGCGACACGCCGCCCTCCACGCCGTGGTGCAGGGCGCGGGCCTTGTTGTGGCCGTTGACGAGCAGCAGCACGCTGCGTGCGTCCATGATGGTGCCCACGCCCACGGTGAGGGCCGTCTTGGGCACGAGGTTCACGTCGTTGTTGAAGAAGCGGGAGTTGGCGATGATTGTGTCGCGGGTGAGGGTCTTCTGGCGGGTGCGTGAGGTGAGCGACGAGCCGGGCTCGTTGAAGGCAATGTGACCGTCGGGACCCACGCCGCCCATGAACAGCTCGATGCCGCCGTAGCTCTTGATTTTTTCTTCAAAGCGGGCGCATTCGGCGGCCACGTCGGGGGCGTTGCCATCGAGGATATTAACGTTTTCGGGCTTGATGTCGATGTGGCTGAAGAAGTTGTTCCACATGAAGCTGTGATAGCTTTCGGGGTGCTCGCGGGGGATGCCGCAGTATTCGTCCATGTTGAAGGTCACGACATTCTTGAACGACACCTTGCCCTCTTTGTTGAGGCGGATGAGATTGCGGTAGAGGCCCAGGGGCGACGAGCCCGTGGGGCAACCGAGCACGAAGGGATGCTCGGGGGTGGGATTATACTCGTTGATGCGAGCTGCCACGTAGTTGGCGGCCCACTGGGAGAGGAGATCGTAGTCGGGTTCGATGATCAGGCGCATATATATAATAGTTTATGTTTGTCGCACATTATTGCACACTGCAAATGTAGCAATAAGTTTCGAGTTTCCGGCTACGTTTGATTCAAAATATTAGATGGGGGAAGCAGGCAGAGTCGCTTGCTCAATTTTGAGAAAAACGCGCAGAGGCGCAGGGTATTTATTTATTAATTTGAAACTCAGATTAAAAGCCGCGTAGGAGACACGATGTCATTACACACATATTTATGAGAAAACAGTGCATCTCCGAAGCGCCGGAGCCTTTTGGGGTGGTCATTCAGGCCTCGCTGCGCTCGACCTGAGGTTAAGGAACGTCGCGTCTCCGGCGCTCTTTAACCCTGATTTTCCGCACTTTATACAATTCTTTGCGGCTCTGCGCGAGTTTTCCCATATTGCAGAACCATTAAGCATAATGGTTGCACAAATCTAAATATATATTATTAAACGTTAAAATATATGAATTTATTTGGTAGTTTAAAAAAAGCCCATTAACTTTGCATCGTGAAAAAAGCATAGCAAAAAGCAATAGTATAACAATAAGTGAATCATAGGTTAGAGGTGAAACTGCTCGTGAGAGTAGTTTCATTTTTTATACCCCTTTGAAAATTCTGCGGTAGCGCGTCATTTCAGTGCATGCACAAAAAAACCGCGCCCGGGAGAGAGGGGCACGGTTGTATCTTTAATGGGGAGGAGGAGGAGAATCAGCGGAGGATGTGGCTGCGGGCCTCGAAGTTCTGGGTGGCGGGCACGGCGCCGGAGGGGATGTCTTCCACGGAGGGTACTACCTCGACGAGATAGAAGAGGTTGGCCATGGCGGGGCTGTGGTCCACTATATAGAGCGGGCACTCGATGGCCAGGTTGTGGCGGCCCAGGGCAGTGTATTCGTCGGTGGGGATGGTCATGCCGTAGGGCGGAACGGTGGCTATGCCCACGCGGTCGGTATCCCAGTAGTACGATGCCGAGGTGATGAAGGCTTCGTCCTTGCTTTCGAGGTTGGTAACGTCTATGCCATTGATGGTGAGGGCATCGCCTTGCACAACATAAATGGTACCGTCGACGCTCACACCGCCGGTGATGTCGAGCTGGAAGTGCACGTCGGGTATATCGTCGTTGCTTGAGCAGGAAGTAAATGCAGCGAGGGGCAGAATTGCGAGCAAAAGAAGGAAGAAGGTCTTTTTCATCTTTGATGGAGAATTTGAGTGTGTGGGTGTGTGAGTGAATAGTATGAGAAATTATACATTTATAACATTCCTTAAACTAAAAGGTTTTCGCGAGTCTGAGAAAATTGCGGTATTTTTCGTAAATTTGCATAATAATTTAGCATCATGGATTTTAAGCTCCACTCAAAATACAAACCCACCGGCGACCAGCCCCAGGCTATCGACCAGCTGACGCGCGCCATCCGCGAGGGTGCGGAAGCGCAGACACTGTTGGGCGTGACCGGTTCGGGCAAGACATTCACCATGGCCAACGTGATAGAGCGGGTGCAGAAGCCCACTCTGATTCTGAGCCATAACAAGACCCTGGCCGCGCAGCTCTACGCCGAGTTCAAGCAGTTTTTTCCGGAGAACTCGGTGCAGTACTTCGTGAGCTACTACGACTACTACCAGCCCGAGGCCTACATTCCCTCGGCCGATAAATATATAGAAAAAGACCTGGCCATCAACGAAGAGCTCGACAGGCTGCGCCTGGCCACGACCTCGGCACTCCTGAGCGGACGCCGCGACGTGGTGGTGGTGTCGAGTGTGTCGTGCCTCTACGGCATAGGCAACCCCGACGACTTCAACGAGAACGTGCTCGACCTGCGCGTGGGCATGAAGATAGCCCGCAACGCCTTCCTGCGCAAGCTCGTGGCCGCGCTCTATTCCCGCAACGAGGTGGAATTCAAGCGCGGAACGTTCCGCGTGAAGGGCGACACCGTGGACATCTGCCTGGCCTACGAGGAGATAGCCCTGCGCATAGTGTTCTGGGGCGACGAGATAGAGAGTATCTCCACGTTCCATCCCTCGGACGGCATCTCGCTGGGCAAGCACGACAGTTTCAAGATCTATCCCGCCAATATATTCGTGACCTCGCCGGCGCGCCAGGCCTCGGCCGTGGCCCAGATACAGCTCGACCTGGGCGAGCGCGTGGAGTTTTTCCGCCGCGAAGGCCTGGAGCTGGAGGCCAGCCGCCTCTATGAGCGCACCACCTACGACGTGGAGATGATAAAGGAGCTGGGCTACTGCACCGGCATCGAGAACTATTCGCGCTACTTCGACGGCCGCCAGCCTGGCGAACGGCCCTTCTGCATCCTCGACTATTTCCCGAAGGATTTCCTCACTATAATAGATGAGAGCCACGTGACGGTGCCGCAGATACGCGCCATGTACGGCGGCGACCGCTCGCGCAAGGAAAACCTGGTGCAATACGGTTTCCGCCTGCCTGCGGCGCTGGACAACCGCCCGCTGAAGTTCGAGGAGTTCGAGGCCCTGACGCCACAGGTGCTTTACGTGAGCGCCACGCCGGCCGACTACGAGCTGCAACGCTGCGAGGGCGTGGTGGTGGAGCAGGTGATACGCCCCACCGGACTGCTCGACCCCGTGATAAAGGTGCGCCCCACGGCCGGCCAGGTCGACAACCTGCTCGAGGAAATACAGGTGCGGGTGGAGCGCGGCGAGCGCACTCTCGTGACCACGCTCACGAAGCGCATGGCCGAGGAGCTGAACGACTACTTCCTGAAATTGGGCGTGAAGACAGCCTACATTCACAGCGACGTGGACACCATCGACCGCATCAAGATTCTCGACGACCTGCGCGCCGGGGTGTTCGACGTGCTCATAGGCGTGAACCTGCTGCGCGAGGGTCTCGACCTGCCGGAGGTGAGCCTTGTGGCCATACTCGATGCCGACAAGGAGGGCTTCCTGCGCAGCGACCGCTCGCTCACGCAGACCGTGGGCCGCGCCGCGCGCAACCTCAACGGCGAGGTGATAATGTATGCCGACCGCATCACGCAGTCGATGCAACGCACCATCGACGCAACCGACAGCCGCCGCACGCGCCAGTTGGCCTACAACGAGGCCCACGGCATCACGCCGCAGGCCATCGTGAAGGCCCGCCAGGTGATAGTGGGACTGGACAAACGCATAGACGACGAAGAGAGCACGCAGGCACGCACGGCGCGCACCCAGGCCAAGGGCAACGCCAAGGAACGCGCCAAGCGCAAGGAGGCCGCCCGCAACATCCCATATGCCGAGGAATACTCGTCGGCATCCAACGTTGCTGCCGACCCCGTGGTGGCCTACATGGGCCGCGACGAGCTCCAGCGCCACATCAACCACACGCGCGCCGAGATGCTCAAGGCCGCCAAGGACATGGACTTCATCGAGGCTGCCCGCCTGCGCGACGCCGTGATAAAGATGGAGCAGCGCCTGGCCACACTCTGACGCCCCACCCCACAATACTGATTCATGAATAACAGCACTGCAATAAAGCGCCCCGCCACGCCGCAGGAATATGCAGCCCTCCGCCCCACGGCGTGGCTGCCCACATCGGTAAAGGAGATGGAGGCCCTGGGCTGGGACAGCGTGGACGTGGTTCTATTTTCCGGCGACGCGTATGTGGACCATCCGTCGTTCGGCGCGGCCGTGATAGGCCGCACGCTGCAGGCTGCCGGCTACCGCGTGGCCATAGTGCCGCAGCCCAATTGGCGCGACGACCTGCGCGACTTCCGCAAGTTCGGCGCCCCGCGGCTGTTTTTCGGCATCTCGCCGGGCGCCATGGACTCGATGGTGAATCACTACACGGCGGCCCGCAGGCGCCGCAGCGACGACGCATATACGCCCGACGGTCGCCACGGCATGCGCCCTGACTATCCCACGATCGTGTACTCCGAGATTCTGCGCCGGCTGTTTCCGTCGACGCCCATCATTGCCGGAGGCATCGAGGCCTCGCTGCGCAGGCTCAGCCACTACGACTACTGGCAGGACCGCCTGCGGCCGAGCATCTTGGCCGACAGCCGGGCCGACATGATAGTGTACGGCATGGGCGAGCACACCATCCTGGAGCTGGCCCGCAGGCTCGACGCCGGCGAAAAGATAGCGGATATCACCGACCTGCGGCAGACGGTAGTTATGCGGCCAGCCGGCGAGCTGCCGGCCGCGAGCGACGACAGCAACATCGTGCTATCGTCCTTTGACGAGTGCCTGCGCCGCCCCAAAAGCCAGGCGGCAAACTTCCGCCACATCGAGCAGCAGAGCAATGCCATGGACGGAGGCGCCACGCTGTGGCAACCCACGGGCGGGAAGGTCGTGAAGGTGAACCCCATGTGGCCGGCGATGGCGCCCGGCGAGATCGATGCCGCCTTCGACCTGCCCTACACGCGCCTGCCCCACCCCCGCTATCGCGGCAAGCGCATCCCGGCCTACGAGATGATTCGCCACAGCGTGAACCTGCACCGCGGATGCTTCGGTGGCTGCGCTTTCTGCACCATTTCGGCCCACCAGGGCAAGTTCATAGCCTCGCGAAGCAAGGAATCCATCATGGCCGAGGTGCGACAGGTGGCCGCAATGCCTGATTTCAAGGGATATATCAGCGACCTGGGTGGTCCGTCGGCCAACATGTATGCCATGGGCGGCAGCGACAAATCGCTGTGTGCGCGATGCCGCCGGCCGTCGTGCCTGCATCCCGCGCCGTGCCCCAATCTGAACACCGACCACGCCCCGCTGCTCGACATCTACCACAGCGCCGATGCCGTGCCCGGCGTGCGCAAGAGCTTCGTGGGCAGCGGCGTGCGCTACGACCTGGCCATGCATCCCACCGGCGACCGCGCCAAGGACGCCACCAACCGCCGCTATTGCCGCGAGCTGATAGCCGACCACGTGAGCGGCCGCCTGAAGGTGGCGCCGGAGCACACGAGCGACGAGGTGCTCCGCGTGATGCGCAAGCCGCCCTTCTCGCTCTTCTACGACTTCAAGAAGCTGTTCGACGAGGTGAATCTCTCGCACGGCCTCAAGCAGCAGCTCATACCTTATTTTATAAGCAGCCACCCGGGGTGCCGCGAAATCGACATGGCCATGCTGGCGGCCGAGACCAAAGACCTGAATTTCCACCTCGAGCAGGTGCAGGACTTCACCCCCACCCCGATGACCGTGGCCACGGAAATCTATTATTCAGGCTATCATCCGTACACGCTTGAAAAGGTATATACGGCACGTACGCCGCAGGAAAAGCTGGCGCAGAGGCGGTATTTTTTCTGGTACGACCGCACCTACAGGATGGAAATCACCCGCAGCCTGCAGAGAATGCACCGTCCCGACCTGATAAAGAGGCTTTTCGGGCCCACGGACAAGAAAAAATGAAAAAAACACGAGCGGCGCTGTTGCAAATCTGCATCGGCGCCGTCTTATATACAGAATGGAAGACGACTCGCTCATATCGGCATTCAACCGCATAGGCCGCAGGCTCAGGCACGCCGCCACGCGCCTCACGGGCTCGCGCGACGATGCCGACGACGCCCTGCAGGATGCATTCTTCCGCCTGTGGCGCTCCCGCCACACCATCACCTCGGCCACGCAGGCCGAAAAAATGCTGTCGGCAGCAGTGCGCAATGCCGGTATCGACAAGTTGCGGGAACGCGCACACGCCCGGCGAACCGACCTCGAGCAGGCAGCCACCGCCCCGGACGACGCACAGGAGAGTGCCGAACGGGCAGAATTGCTCGACCATGTGACGCGGCTGATAGAGCGGGCGCTCACCGAGCAGCAGCGGCTGGTGCTGTATCTGCGCGACCGCGACGGCTGGGACATGGCCGACATCGCAGCCCGCTGCGGCACCTCGGAGGCCAACGTAAGGGTGATACTGAGCCGCGCGCGCCGTACCATTCGGGAACTATACCGCCAACAACTATTATGACAATGGATAACAAAGCTTTAAAAGCACTGATCGACAAGTACTTCGACGGGCTCACGAGCGACTCCGAAGAAGCAGCCCTGCGCCACGCGCTGGCGTCGCCCTCGGCCACCGGCGCCGAGGTGAACGAAGCCCGGGCCGTGCTGGGCGTGTTCGCCGCCACGCGCAAGGCCCGCAAGCGGCGCCTCATGCCGGCGCCAGTGGTGCGCTACGCGGCGGCAGTGCTTGCCACCGTGCTGTGCATCGCGGCATGGCACATTACAAATGTCACTGCGGCCGAGGATGAAGTGTATCTGTCGTACGTCGACGGCCGATGCCTCGAAACCTCGGAACCGGTGATGGCCATCATGGCCGCCGAGCTCAGCGCCCTGGGCGAAGCCGAAACGAGCGTGCACAACCAGTTTAACGAGATATTGACACTGCCATGAAACACATCCGCCTGATTTTAGCGCTATGTGCCCTGGCCTGCTCGATGGCTGCCGCGGCACAGGACGGCCTGGCCATCAACGGGATGTTTGCCGGACAGTTCAAGAACGCCAAAGGAGCGTCGGAAACCTACATTTCCGGGGGCGAGCTGAAGAAGATGAATCTCCGGCTCTATCGTAGCGTCACCATCGACAAGCCATCCGCCGAGACTGTGGCGAGTATCGAGAGGCTCGTGAAGCACGACGGTGCAAGCGCCGTGGAGCGAGAGGTGCAGCTGCGTAGCGGGCGCCTGTACTACGGCCTGTACAGCCTCGAGCCGCGCGGCGCTACAAACCGCTACATCCTGTATCTGAACAACACAGGAGAAAACAACGGCAAACTCATCCTGGTCTACCTCGAGGGCAAAGCCGACATCGCACAACTTAAGAAAATGTTGAAAAAATGAGATACTTACGCTTTCTTATCGCAACGGCCGCGATATCGGCCTGTCTTTGCGGCCACGCCCAGCACAGCGCCGACACCGTGGCCGTGTTCCGCGAGGTTGACTCCGTGGCGGTTTACCGCTCCGACAACATGCTCACCGTCACTGCAAAAGGACTGCCCAACGACCCCGCCTTTTCATACAAATACGAAATGGAATTCTCGCATGCAGCCCCGGATGTGTCTTTCGATTTCTCCACTATCTTCGGCTCATTCTCCGGCAAGAAGGCGGAAAAGAAGACACGCAAGCGCAGCCACTTCGTGCCCGGCGACGACATCTACATCGGCGCAGGTATCCCGGTGGGCGACACTCCGGTGAAAGCATCGGTGGAAGTGGGCCTCGCCAGCATGTTTGAAGGAAGCATACGCTGCGGAAACGTCACGTTCTGCGCCGGTGCCGGCATAGGCTACAGCCAGTGGGCGCTCGACGGCTCAAAGACTCTCGCCACGGAAAAGGGCCGGCTGCTGATTGTGGACGGAGAGCCGGGGAGCACGCCCTACACCTCCAGGATACGCACGTGGCGCGTGCATCTGCCCCTGATGCTGTATCTGGGTCTGGGCAACAGTGGATATATCGGCGCCGGCTCGTGGCTCAACTTCAACTTCTCGGCCAGCGCCTACACCACGTGCCACAACGGCTCCACGACCACGCGCAACACCTTCAAGGGGCTGCACTCCCGCGCCGTGACGCCCGACATCGTGCTGACGGGCGGCGTAAAATACGCGGGCCTTTATCTCCGCTACTCGCCCAAGCCTGTCTTTTCCGGAGAATTCGGCCCCGAGTTCAAAACACTTTCCATAGGATTTATCACCGCTTTCTGACCATGCTGAAGAAAATTATACTCGCCGCGGCTATATGCCTCCCGCTGCAGGCCGCGGCCACTGAGAACTGCGACACCCTCCTGCGCGCGTCCGGCGCGGCGCTCGCGATTGTTGAAACCGACAGCTGCCTGGAAGTGGTGGTGAACGATGCTGCCGGCAGGCATGTGATCACGGAGCCGTACCCCGAGCAAGGAACCGTGAGCAGCCGCCAGAGCACCATGCGCATGTCGTCGCGGCTGTGGAGCAACGACCGCCTGGGCTTCGACCTCGTAAGCGGCTATCCGCTCATTGGTTTCAGCTGCGCGAAAGGCGCGCCCGCCGGCACATTCGACATGGCCCGCTCGATAGAAATCTCCTGGCTCCAGGTGCTGGGCGTGTCCATGAACATGCACAAATCGCGGTGCATGGTGCGCGCGGGCCTCGGCATCTCGTGGCGCAACTACCGCACCGTGCCGAACATGATGCTCACGGCCGATGAAAGCGGCGCCGTGGACTTTGCTCCCATCGACGAAGATGTGACGCCTCGCTCGTCGCGCATCAAGGTGTTCAGCCTCACTCTGCCGGTGCTATTCGCCCACGACGTGCGCCTGGGCCGCAGCCTCGAGTTCACCTACAGTTTCGGCCCGGTACTGAATTTCAACCCCCACGCCAGCCTGCGCACGCGCTGGTTCGACGCGCAGGGCCAGCGGCAATATGAAAGCACGTCGCACATAGCCCACCGGAAGTTCACGGCCGACATCTTCGCCGCTGCCGGCCTGAACGGCCTGATGGTGTACGTGCGCTACTCGCCCATGAGCGTTCTCACCCGCGGCCTCGACTTCTCGTCGCTTTCCGCCGGCATAGTGGTAGCCCTCTGATAATGACACAAAAAATAGCCGCAGGATTCAACACCCTGCGGCTATTTTTGTGTGCTGACGGCTTTGTCAGATGCGTTCGAGCACGGTGGCCACGAGGTCGCGCACGCCGCTCTTGTAGTTGGGGTTTGCCTCGGTGTTGAAGCGGTTGGCGATGATGGAGCACACGGTCATGGCGCGGTGTCCCATGAGCTTGCCCAGACCCTGCAGGGGAGCGCTCTCCATTTCATAGTTCGTGACGCAGCGGCCGTTGTAGCGGAAAGCCTCGATGCTGGCGTTCAGGCCGGGATTGGCCAGCGGCAGGCGCAACTCGCGGCCCTGGGGACCGTAGAAACCCACGGCGGAGATAGTGATGCCGCGCACCATGTCGTCGCGGCCTATCTGGGCCACCAGCTCGGGGTCGGCGGGCACCACGTAGGGCTTGGCCCAGTTGTCGTTCCACTGGGTGTGGCGGGTGAACTCGTGCTGGAAGTCGAGGTCGGCCACCTTGTCGCGACCGGCATAGTAGTTGAGCACGCCGTCGAAGCCTATGGAGTGCTCGGCTATCACGGGAGTGCCCAGGCTCAGCTCGGGCTGCAGGGCGCCGCTGGTGCCGATGCGCACCATCGTGAGCACACGCTTGGTGTCGCGCACCTCGCGGGTCTTGAAATCGATGTTGGCCAAAGCGTCGAGCTCGTTGATCACGATGTCGATATTGTCCGGACCGATGCCATGGCTGAGGCACATGATGGGTTTGCCCTTGTAGGTGCCACCGATGGTGTGGAACTCGCGGCTGGACACTTCAAAGGTTTTGGTGTCGAAAAACTCGGCCACCATGTTCACGCGGGCAGGGTCGCCCACGAGGATGATGCGGTCGGTGAGCTGCTCCGGGAGCAGGTGAAGATGAAAAACAGAGCCGTCGGGGTTGATGATGAGCTCCGATTCGGGAATGAATTTCTTTTCCATTTGGTTATCAGAGAGGGGTTAGGTAAGTTGATTAATTCTAAACAAAAATACTGGCGGCGAGTTCAGGCGTTTATGAGCATATAACGGCCGCCGGGCACGGGAAGGAGCACTTCGCTCATCTCGAGCTCGAAGAGCAGCGCGCTGAGCGACGCGTAGCTCATGCCCAGCGCCGCGCACATATCGTTGATGCACGATGCGGGATGCTCGCGCAGATAGTCGACCACGTGCTGCTGGCTTTCCGACAGCTCGAGAGGAAGCTCGCCCTGCACACCTTCGGCGGCACGCTCCTGCCACCCGAGAGCGGCCCCTATGTCGGCAGCCTCGCGCAGCATCACGGCGGCCTGGGTGGCTATCAGGCGGTTGCACCCGCGGCTCTGCGAGTCGCTGATGCGGCCGGGCACGGCGAAGAGCTCGCGGTTGTAGGCCGAGGCTATCCGGGCCGTGGCCATAGCGCCACCCTTCGTGTCGCTCTCCACCACAATCACGGCATCGGCCAGGCCTGCCACTATGCGGTTGCGGGCCAGGAAGAAGCCGCGGTGCACGCGGGCCGAGGTGGGATATTCCGACACGAGCATACCGCCGGCGCGCACCATTCGTGCGGCCGTGTCGCGATGCTCGGCGGGATAGACGGTGTTGAGCGCGTTGGCCATCACTCCCACTGTGGGAATGCCTTCGGCGAGCGCCGCACGATGGGCGGCGACGTCGATGCCGTAAGCCAGGCCGCTGATTATGGCGATATTATCGTATAGCTCGGCCAGGGAGCGCACGATTCTTTTGGTGGCTTCGATGCCATAGGGGGTGGCATGGCGGGTGCCCACGATGGCCACGGTGCGCATGGTGTCGAGCGGGGTGTCGCCCAGGGTGTAGATGAGAGCCGGGGCATCCTCGCACAGGCGCAGCCGCTCGGGATAGTCGCCGTCGGTGAAAAAGCGGGCGCGCACCGACGAGTTGCGCACAAACAGCTCCTCGTCGGCAGCCAGCTGCACCACTTCGCTACGGTAGCGCTCCGATGCGATGCCTCCGGAACGCCCCAGCAGCTCGGCCAGCTCGCTTTCCGAGCGCGAGAAGACGCTCTCGATCGAGCCTGCACGCCGCAGCAACTCCTGCGCATTGGCAAGGTTGATGCCGCGCAGCATGGAGAATGCTATTTTGGCGCACAGCTCTGTCATGGGCACTAAATATAGTCTTTGAATGCTTCGGCCAGTTTCTCGCCGCGGGTGAGGCGCCCGTCTTCAAGGCACACGATATTGACAATCGCACGCACCACGGGCTCACCATGCAGGGTGAAGATGTCCTGGCGGAACACGAAGAGGGGGCCCTGGCGCTGAAGTGCCAGCTTGCTTATCATCGTGTCGCCCAGCCCGAGGGGGTGGAGATAGTCGATCTCTATGCGGCGCACCACCGGGTCGAGGCCTGCGAGGTGCATCTCGCGGAACGACACCCCGGCGCGCTCGCAGAACATGTGGCGCGTGTGCTCGAGATAATGCTGATAGTTGGCGTTATTTACGATGCCCTGCGAGTCCACCTCGTAGTCGCGCACCTTCAGGGGCATCTCGAAGATGTATTTAACAGGGTCTGTCATCCTCCGAAATTATCGTAGTGAATGCTTGAGGGGTCGACGCCCAGGTTGTCGAGCATGCCGTTCACGGCGTTGCTCATGGGGCCGGGGCCGCACATGTAGTACTCGATGTCTTCAGGCGCGGGGTGGTCCTTTAGATATGTGTCGTAGATCACCTGGTGCACGAAACCGGGAGTGTATTTCACTCCGGCGGCATCGGCGGCCGGGTCGGGACGGTCCAGAGCCAGGTGGAACTTGAAGTTGGGGAACTCCTTTTCAAGCTGCAGGAAATCGTCGAGATAGAACACCTCGTTGAGCGCACGGGCGCCGTAGAAATAGTTCATGACGCGGTCGGTGGTCTTGAGCGTCTTGGTCATGTGCATGATCTGCGCGCGCAGGGGAGCCATGCCGGCGCCGCCGCCTATCCACATCATCTCGGCCTTGCTGTCGAAGATGGGGTGGAAGTCGCCGTAAGGGCCGCTCATGCGCACCTTGTCGCCGGGTTTGAGCGTGAAGATGTAGCTCGAGGCAATGCCGGGCATCACATCCTGGAAGCCCACCTCGGGCTTCGGTTTCATGGGCGGCGTGGCTATGCGCACCGTGAGCATTATGCGGTCGCCCTCGGCGGGATAGTTGGCCATGGAGTAGGCTCGCACGGTGGTCTCGGTGTTCACGCACTTGAGGCTGAACAGCCCGAACTTCTCCCACGACGGCAGATATTCCGGGCCTATGAGGGCCTTGTCGATGTCCTTGTCGTAGTCCATCGAGAAGGGCGGAATCTTTATCTGAGCGTAAGAGCCGGGTATAAAGTTCATGTGTTCGCCGGGAGGGAGCGCCACCACGAACTCCTTGATGAAGGTGGCGACGTTCTTATTGGATATCACCTCGCACTCGTATTCCTTGACGTCGAGCACGCTGGCGTTGACGCGGATGCTCATGTCTTCCTTCACCTTCACCTGGCATCCCAGGCGCCAGTGGTCCTTGATTTCCTTGCGTGTGAAGTGCACTGTCTCGGTGGGGAGAATCTCGCCGCCGCCTTCCAGCACCTGCACGCGGCACTGGCCGCAGCTGCCCTTGCCGCCGCAGGCCGAGGAGAGGAACACATTGCTGTTGGCCAGCGACGATAGCAGCGTGGTGCCGCTGAGGCCTTCCACGGTCTTGTCGTCGTTGATTTTGATACGCACCACGCCGGTGTGCACCAGATAGTGCTTGGCCACCAGCAGGATGGCCACCAGCAGAAGCGTTATGAGCAGGAAAATGCCTGTAGCACTGAGCACCGTCAGTGTGCCGGCAGAAATTGTTGTCAGAGTCATGCCTTATCAGATTTTAATGCCAAGGAAGCTCATAAAGGCTATGCCCATGAGAGCGGTGATGATGAAAGTGATGCCCACGCCTCGCAGGGGTGCGGGGATGTTGTTGTACTGCGCCAGACGCTCGCGGATGGCAGCCAGCGAAGTGATGGCCAGGAGCCATCCCAGGCCCCAGCCGCCGCCGGCACACACAGCCGTCCACACGCTGCCGAAGTCGCGCTGCTGCATGAAGAGCGAACCGCCCAGGATGGCGCAGTTCACGGCTATCAGCGGCAGGAAGATGCCCAGCGAGGCATAGAGCGAGGGGCTGTATTTCTCCACGGCCATCTCCACGAGCTGTGTCATGGACGCTATCACGGCGATGAACACTATGAGCGAGAGGAAACTGAGGTCGACGCCGGCAAACTCCGGGCCCAGCCAGGAGAGAGCGCCTGCGCTGAGCACGTAGGTCTGCAGCAGGTAGTTGACCGGCAGGGTTATTACCAGCATGAAAGTGACAGCCACGCCCAGGCCGAGAGCGGTCTTGACGTTTTTGCTCACCGCAAGGAAAGAACACATGCCCAGGAAGTAGGCAAAAATCATGTTGTCGACGAAAATCGACCTGATGAAGATATTGAAGTTTTCCATACCGAGCTGCTACTTTTCTTGTAAGTCCTTGTTGTAAGAGCGCTGCACCCAGATTATGCAAGCCACGACAATCAGAGCCATGGGAGGCAGAATCATGAGGCCGTTGTTCACGTATCCGGCATCGTAGAACGCCCGGGGCACCACCTGGTAGCCCAGCAGCGTGCCGCTGCCCAAAAGCTCGCGGCAGAAGCCCACGATCACGAGGATAATGGTGTAGCCTATACCGTTGCCCACGCCATCGAGGAAGCTGGGCCACGGACGGTTGCCCATGGCGAAGGCCTCGAGACGGCCCATGAGGATACAGTTTGTGATGATGAGGCCGATGAACACGCTGAGCTGCTTGCTCACGTCGTAGGCGTAAGCTTCAAGCAACTGGCTCACTATCACGACCAGGCCGGCCACCACCACAAGCTGCACGATGATGCGGATGTTGGTGGGAATGGTGTTGCGCAGGATTGAAATAATCACATTGGAGAACGCCAGCACGGCTATCACGCTCAGGCCCATCACTATAGCGGGCTCGAGCTTGGCCGTGACGGCCAGCACGGAGCAGATACCGAGAATCTGCACCACCACGGGATTGTCCTTCGAGAATGGATTGAAGAACACTGTCTTATTGTTTATCTTTTCAGCCATGGGTTTCAGTCTTTAAGGTTTGAAAAGAAAGCTTCGTAGGGGGCGAGGCAGTTGGCCAGCATGGCACCTACGCCCTTGCTGGTGATGGTACCGCCGCTGACGCCGTCGACATAGTCTTCGTCGCCCGCGGGTTTCTGGCCTGCCTTAACCACGGCCACAGGCAGGAAACGGCCGTTCTTGAACAGATGCTTGCCTTCAAACTGATTGCTGAACGCAGGCTTTTCAATCTCGGCTCCGAGGCCCGGGGTCTCGCCCTGGTGGGCGAAGTAGGCTCCGTAGACGGTGCTGCCGTCGGCATCGACGGCCACATAGCCCCAAATGGGACCCCAGAGGCCGGCACCGTAGACGGGCACAATATACTTGGAGCTGCCGTCGGCCACCTTGCACACGAACACCGGCAGCAGCCGCTCGGCATCGGGCAGCTTGCTCTGCTCGGCCACGTTCACGGTGAAGGCGTCGCCGTCCACGCGCTCGCCGCGGGAGTTCACGACGTATTGCTCCTCCACAAGTTCATTGAATGTCGCTATCACGTCGGCGGGCGTGGTGGTCACGCGGGCCGAGAGGAGAATCTTACGCATCTTGTCGGCATCGGCATTGGCTTGCTGGCGCGGGCGCAGTGCGATGGAAGTTGCGGCCAGGGCGGCGCCCACGACAAGCACCAGTATCACTATGTATATAATAGTGTAGGTGTTTCCTTGCTTATTCATTTGCGTTTGTTTTAACGATGAGACGACGCATGCGGCGGCGGATATTGGCCTGCACCACACACCAGTCGATGAGTGACGACATCACGTTCATGAGAAGCACCGCCAGCATGGCGCCCTCAGGGTAGCCGTTGTTATAGACACGGATGAGCACGGCTATGACGCCTATGAGGATGCCGTAGATCCACTTGCCGGTGTTGGTGCGAGCGGCTGTCACGGGGTCGGTGGCCATGAACACGGCCGCGAAGGCGAAGCCGCCGTAGAGCAACTGGTCCCAGGCCGGCATGAAGCTGGCGGGATAGGTGGGCGTGGCCGTGAGGTTAGCTATCAGGCCCATGCCCAGGCCGCCGAGGAACACGCCCAGCATGATGCGCCAGCTGGCCATGCCGCTGAGCAGCAGAATCAGGGCGCCGATGAGGATGCACAGCACGGATGTTTCGCCGAACGAGCCTGGAATCAGGCCCAGGAAGGCATCCCAGGTGGTGATGGCGTGGCCGTCGATGCCGGTGACGGTCACGAGGCTGTCGGTCGCGGTGGAGGTGGCTATCTGTCCCAGGGGGGTAGCGCAGGTGAAGCCGTCGGGCACGGCGGTGCCGTAGCCCAGAGCGGTGCCGGATGCCACGAACACCTTGTCGCCGCTCATCTGCGCCGGATAGGCGAAGAAGAGGAAGGCGCGCGCCACCAGGGCAACGTTGACGATGTTGTAGCCGGTGCCGCCGAACACTTCCTTGGCGAACACCACGGCAAAGGCCGTGGCCACGGCCAGCATCCACAGCGGGGTTTCGATGGGGCAAATCATGGGGATGAGGATGCCTGTGACGAGGAAACCCTCCTGAATCTCCTCCTTGCGCCACTGCGCGAAGGCAAATTCAATGCCCAGGCCCACGAAGTAGCTCACCACCACGCGGGGTATCACGGCCAGGAAGCCGTAGAGCATGAGTTGCCAGAAGGGGAACGAATCGGCGCCCAGCGCCAGCCAGTGCTGATAGCCGGTGTTGTACATGCCGAAGAAGAAGCACGGCATGAGGGCCAGCACCACAATAATCATCGTGCGCTTGGAATCGATGGCGTCGTGCACATGCACGCTGCTCGGTCCCGACGTCGTGCGCGGCGTAAACAGAAACGTTTCAAATCCGTCGAAAACGCTTCCGAGGGCCGACAGCTTGCCGCCCGGCTCGAATGTCGGGCGTGCCTTGTCGAAAAAATTCTTCAGTGATTTCACGTTATAGAAGTGTTGCGGTTATTCCAATTCTTTCCGGAGATAGTCGAGGCCCTCGCGCACGATGTGCTGCAGAGGTATCTTGGAGGTGTCGGCATACTCGGCCAGGGCGAAGTCTTCCGGCGCCACCTCGTAGATGCCCAGGCGCTCCATGTTTTCGATGTCGCGGGCTATGATGGCTTTCAGGAGATATTCGGGCATCACGTCCATGGGCATCATGGCGTCGTATTCGCCGCTCATGATCATGGCTCGGCGGCCGCCCAGCAGGCGGGCATCGGGGCGGAACAGGCGTTTGAGGAAGTGGCCCGGGAAGGTGCGGCTCACGCTCATCTTGGCGGGCGACATCGACGCCCAGCCCATGAATTCGTCCACGTCGTCGCCCTCGTCGAGCACCGTGAGCATACGGTAGGGGTAGCGCAGATAGCCGTCGGCAGCCACAACGGTGCCCACGAGCACGTTTCCGCTCACGATGCGGTGGTGCTTCGTGTCGACGGTCTTCACGCCTGCCATCAGAGCCTCCACAGGGGCGCCAATGATGGTCTTGGCTATATAGGGATTTTCCACGGCCGGGCCGCACACGGCCACCGTGGCGCGGTTGTCGATCTTGCCGTGGCGCAGCAGATGGCCCAGGCGGCGGAGGGTCTCTATGTCGAGGGTCCACACGGTTTCACCCTTGTTCACAGGGGCAATATTGGCGGCTTGCACGCCGGCATTTCCGGCGGGGTGAGGTCCTTCCACCATCACCATCTTGGCGCCCTGCACGGGGCCGAGCGTCCACGATGCGCGGTGGCTGATATAGACGCTGCCGGTGGTGATTTCGGCCAGGAACCCCGTGGCCAGTTCCAGCAGAGCCTTGTCTTCGGCCACGATGCGCCGGGCCGTATCGAGCTCGAGGGGAGCGCTGTAGACGGCGGTCACGAAAATGTCGCGGGGTCGCACGTCGGCGGCGGGCACGATGTCGTAGGGGCGCTGGCGCATGAGGGCGAGCAGACCGCTCTCGGCGAGCAGGTCGATGCGATCCTGCGGCGTGGTGCGCGTGAGGTCAAACTTTTTGAAATCGTCGCCTGCGGCTTCCACCACCACCTTGAGCAGGCGACGGCGCTCGCCGCGCTCCACCTCTACCACCTTGCCGCACAGGGGCGACACGAGCTTCACGGCAGGAAAGCGTTTGTCGTGCATCAGGGCATCGCCTGCGAGCACGCTGTCGCCCACGGCCACATCCACCTTGGGTTGAAAACCGGCGAAATCGTCGGGCACCACAGCCGCGGTGGCGGCAGGGACGCTACGCACGTCGGCAGCAGTCACGGCACCCGCGATAGGAAGGTCAAGACCCTTTTTAATCTGTATTTTCATTACCGATAATGATTGTCAATTGTAGTGCAAAGGTAGTCACTTTTCTTTATACATATTTATATTTATTAGAAAATTTTCAAAATTCGGGTTAAAAAAGCCGTGCAGGCCTCCAATCCGGCAGAAATGGCCCGGCAGCGCCATAATTTTTTTGATTTTGCATCGTTTTTATTTTGAAAAGCGAAAAAGTCTTTATACTTTTGCGTAACGTTTGTATAAAAAATCGATTATCCGCACCTTAAAAAACCATCAGAACTCGAATGCAGCGGCTGCCCCCGGCAGCCCCAAGATATAGAAAATCAATATTTTAACCAATCAACCAACACCATTTAAACTCAACAAAAACAACTATGGAAGCTCAAAAGCCCAATGTTGCCGCCAAGCCCGCTAAGGCCGCCGACAACAAGAAATCCAACGCACCCGGCATCAAAAACGCCATCTGGGTTATCATCGCATGCGCCGTTGTTGCTGTTTGCCTGTTCATCTTCTGGTTCGGCAACGACATGCA
>CAYUUN010000022.1:0-34620 GCA_964447895.1 uncultured Bacteroides sp.
ATAAAATAGAGGCTTTTTCAAATCTGTCAAGTATTTTTAAATGAAAGAGCCGTGCATCGGGCTGGAAAGTTTGTTACAAATTAGGCGCGATTTTGAGGAGAAATGATTAACTTTGCAGAGATTTGCCGCAGTGTGTCCTTTCGGGCCGCGACATGAAAGACGATGAACATGAAATTGATGAAATTTGCCGTATCGGCATTGATAATATTGAGTGGTGCGATGCAGCTGAATGCTGCCCGCAACGCCCATGTGACAGCCCTGGAGCCCTTCACGGCGCCCCAGAACAGGCCCGCCGCAGCCCCCGACTATTCATTTTTGCCCGACGGCACGGCCCTGCGCCTTGCAGCCGACGGCCGCAGCATCGTGAAGGTGGACCTGCGCTCGGGCAAGGACGGCGAGGTGTTTCTCGACCTGGGCCACACCCGCGAGACCGTGATTGCCGATATGGACGGCTTCATCGTGAGCCCCAACGGCGAGCAGGTGCTGGTGTGGCGCGAGACGCGGCCCATCTACCGCCGCTCGTTCGAGGCCAGCTACTATGTGTATGAGGTGCGTTCGCGCCTTCTGCGTCCGCTCAGTCTCAACCACGCCACGGTGCAGAGCCCTGTGTTTTCGCCGGACAGCCGCATGGTGGCTTTCGTGGCCGGCAACAATATCTATATCAAGAAACTCGACTACAACACCGAGGTGGCGGTGACCACCGACGGCGAGCGCAACCGCGTGATAAACGGCGTGCCCGACTGGACCTACGAGGAGGAGTTCACCACCACCTGCTCCATGACCTGGGCTCCCGACGCACTCACGCTCAGCTATCTGCGCTACGACGAGAGCGACGTGCCCACCTATTCTTTCCCTCTCTACGAGGGTAGTTGCGAGCCCCGCACGCAGTATGCACTCTATCCCGGCACCTACAGCTACAAATATCCCGTGGCCGGCGAGCGCAACTCGCGCGTGACGCTCCATAGCTACGACGTGGAGACCCGCAAGATCAAGGACATAGCCCTGAGCGCTCCCGGCATCGAATACATTCCCCGCATAGGCTATGGCGACACCCCCGAGCGCCTGGTGGTGGCCGCCCTCAACCGCGACCAGAACCGCCTCGAGCTCTTTGCCGTGAACCCGAAGAGCACCGTGGTGAAAAGCATCTTTGTGGACGAGAGCAAGGCGTGGATTCTGCCCGAGACCTACGAGCAGCTGCATCTGGGAAAGAACAGCCTGGTGGTGATGTCGTCGCGCAGCGGCTACACGCAGCTCTACGAATATGCCTACACCGGCGCGCTCCTGCGCACCCTCACGAGCGGCGATGCCGACGTGACGGCCTACTATGGCTCCGACGCCAAGGGCAACCACTACTTCCAGGTGGGCGCCCCCACACCCATGGACCGCGTGGTGCGCTGCGTCGATGCCAAAGGCGTGGTGCGCACCATCTCGGCCACCGAGGGCACTTCCGACGCGTCGTTCACGCCGGCCATGGATATGGCGGTGATGTGCACGAGCACGGCAGTGACGCCGCCGGTCTACACCCTGGTGAACGCTTCAGGCGCTAAGATTCGAGTGGTGGAAGACAACGCGGCCTACGCCGCCCGCTGCGCGTCGCTTCCCGTCAAGGAGTTCTTCACCATGACTGGGCAGGGGGGCGTGCAGCTCAACGGCTACATCATCAAGCCCGCCGAGGCACAGGCGGGCCGCAAGTGCCCCGTGGTGATGTCGCAGTACAGCGGCCCCGGATCGCAGAGCGTGCTCAACAGCTGGAGGCTCGACTGGGAGCAGTATTTCGCGCAGCAGGGCTACGTGGTGGTGTGTGTGGACGGTCGCGGCACAGGCGGTCGCGGCCGCGAGTTCAGCGACGTGGTCTACAAGAAGCTCGGCTACTACGAGACCATCGACCAGGTGGCCGCCGCCCGCTATGCCGCTTCGCTACCCTTCGTCGACGCCTCGCGCATAGGCATCTACGGCTGGAGCTACGGCGGCTATGAGGCCTTGATGTGCGCCTCGGCCGCAGGCAATCCCTATGCCGCCGCCGTGGCTATTGCTCCCGTGACCGACTGGCGCTACTACGACACCGTCTATGCCGAGCGCTACATGCTCACACCCCAGCAAAACGCCGACGGCTACCGCGAGTCGGCACCCCTCACCCACGCAGGCAAGCTGTCGTGCCCGCTGCTCATAATGAGCGGCACGGCCGACGACAACGTGCACATGTTCAACACCATGCAATATGTTTCGGCGCTGCAGTGCGACGGCATATTGTGCGACATGTTTATTTTCCCGAACATGAACCACAGCATCAACGGCTGCAATGCCCGCGCTGTGGTGTATGCCCGGATGCTTGAATTCTTTAACAGTAAACTGAAATGAAACAATCGTCGATAATCACAGGTACGCTTCGCTCGCTCTTCCGCAGCTGGGCGATGTCGATTGGCTTCATAGCCGTAATTCTGGGATTCAGCCACTACATCAACAAGTCGGTGCTCCCGGCTCTGCTGCTGGTTCTGGCGTTTGTTATCACCGGCATCATGCGCTCGCGCCGCATGAACCCCAAGCAGACCTGTCTGCGCATGGGCTGGACCGTGCGCACCACTCTGGTGCTCTCGGCCATCGTGATGTATGTGGTAGTGCTGATGCACAATCCGACGCTGTTCGGCGACCGTTTCAACGGCCCCGGCTTCAACCCCCGCGTGCCCTACATTTCGGGCATAGTGATCTTCAGCTGCGGCGCCCTGGTGAGCCTCTACGCCATGTTCATGGGCGACGCCCTGGGCGTGTGCCGCACCTGCCGGAAGGTCTACGGCGAATACGACAACGACAGCCTGGCATCGTCGCTGTTCAGCGACGAATCCGAGCACCAGCTGCAGCTCTTCTTCTGGATATGCCTCGGAGTGGGCGGCGCGCAGTGGTTCTACTTCTACATGTTCTTCATCAACGTAAACTTCAACAGCCCGGACCTGTTCTTCTTCAACTACATGCCGGTGGCAGTTTACGTGCTGTCGCTCGTGTTCATGGGCATGCGCTACTTCAATATAGCCGAAACCTACAAGGCCACGGCATCGGCCAGCGCGCGGCTCAACCGAGGCACCACGCTGCGTTTCCTCGTGACCTGCGGCGACAGCATGCTCCTGCGCGAGCAGGGCGAAGGCGAGTGGGACACCCCCTACAAGGCCGAGGTGAGCGAGGCCAAGGTGAGCGACGACCGCGCCCGCAACCGCTTCGAGTCGCTCGGAGGCCCCGAGGATGCCACGGTGCGCTTTCTATACAGCAACATAGGCGTGGGCGGCGACAACACCTCGCACTATGCCGCTTTCGTGCCCGAGGAAAGCCGTCAGCGCGCCACGCGCGGCGGCGAATGGCTCACGCTCTACGACATAGACAAGCTGCTGCACACGGGCCGTATCGCCCCCGTGCTCGCCAATGAGCTCGTGCGCATCCACACCATCACCATGGCGTGGAAGACCTACGACCGCGAGGGCCGACGCCTCTATCCCATCAAGCACTACCGTCCGCTGTTCCGCCTGCGCGACTTCAAGGACTGGGATGTGGACTACAACGACCCGCTGTGGCTGCGCATCTCCAGCGAGAACGAAGACAAGCGCTTCTTCCGCGCACGCCGCCTGTGGCGCAAGTGTCTCGACGTTTTCGGACGATGAACTCCGGGCTGCCCCTGCTCGTAATCACCGGCCCCACGGCTTCCGGCAAGACACGCCGCGCCGTGGACGTGGCCCGCGCCCTTGATGCCGAAATCATCAGCGCCGACTCGCGCCAGGTGTACCGCGGCATGGACTTGGGCACCGGCAAGGACCTGGAGGAGTACGGCGAGGTGCCATACCACCTCATAGACATAGCCCCCGCAGGCTACAAATACAACCTCTACGAATATCTGCGCGACTACGACCGGGCCGAGGCACTCGTGCGTTCGCGCGGGCGTATGCCGTTGCTGTGCGGCGGCACAGGGCTGTATGTCGAGAGCGTGCTGCGCGGCATACATCTGCCCGAGGTGCCTGCCGATCCCGAGCTGCGCTCCAGCCTCGAGGGCAAGTCGCTCGACGAGCTCACGGCCATGCTCGCCGAAATGAAGAGCCTGCACAATACCACCGATGTAGACACCCCCAAGCGTGCCATCAGAGCCATAGAAATCGAGACATACTACAGGCAGCATCCCGAGGCTGCTGCACAGGCTCGCCCCACGCCCCGGACGGATGCCGTGGTGGTGGGCGTGAGCATCGACCGCAACAGCCGTCGCCGTCGCATCAGCGCCCGGCTCCAGGCCCGCATCGACGCCGGGATGACAGCCGAGGTGGAACGCCTGTTGGCCGAGGGCGTCCTGCCGGAAGACCTCATGTATTATGGCCTGGAATATAAGTACGTGACTCTCTATGTGACCGGGCAACTGTCGCAGCAGGAGATGCACCGCGGCCTGGAAACGGCCATACACCAGTTTGCCAAGAGGCAGATGACGTGGTTCCGCGGCATGGAGCGCCGCGGACACAAGGTGCACTGGCTGCCCTGGGACATGGACCCGGACAGCTTTGTGGCAGAAGTGAAAAAACTCCTCGACAGCCATGCATAGAGCCCTCCTTATGCTTCTGCTCGCCCTGGGCATGGCCCTGCGGGCAGAAAAGCCGGTGATATATCCGGCTGGCGATGCTGCCGAGTTCAGGCTGCACTGGCGCGTGAAACCCGCGCCCCGCGACTCCGCCCGCTGGGGCATGGCATGGAACATAGCCGACTCCGCCAACTACGATGCGCTCGAGGCTCGCCTGGCCGACAGCCGCTATGCCGACGCTTTCGGCCGCGAGGAGGCATGGCTGCGCCATGTGGCCGTGAGCAGCGGCCGGCAAAATGTAGTGGCCGAATACAAGCTCACTACCGCCGGAAAGATGCGCTCCCGAGGCTGCTCCATGAGGCTTCGGCGCCGCGCAGGAGCATCGGAAGCAACGCTCGAGATAGGTTCGGGCATGCCTGAGATAACGCTGAACATTAAGCTGCAGCCGGGCACCGGTGCGTGTGCATTTGCCGGCACGCCGGTCGACACGCTCGTGCATGAATGGAGCTCCGTGATGCCCGTGCAGCAGGTCTTCGCGCCGTTCCCCGACGTCGACTCCCTGCGCAGCCACATCCGCGGGTCCGACGACCCCGGAGAGGCCGAGTGGGTGCTCTACGATGTCGAGGCGCGGGCGTCGCAGTTGGAGGCCGGCGGCAACTACCGCATAGCCACCGTGGCGGATGGCCGCGGAGGCTATGATATGATATATCTCGACGGCGCCACCGTCAATGAGCCGCAGTGGCAGCCCATGCGGCTCAAGGGCCGGCTGCGTGCCACGGGTTTCAACGGCCATTACGAACTGAGCTGGCTCGATGCCTTCGGCGATGAAATGCCTGCCGAATGCGGCGCCGACATCGAGGGTGGCAGCCTGCTGGTGCTTTATTTCCCGGGCTACGACGCGCAGCTGCGGTTCAGACGTGTAATTACGGCAGACAATTGATATATAGAATGGAAAACAAACTCAAGATAGGAAAATTCAACCGCCTGAAGGTGGTGAAGACAGTGGATTTCGGGGTGTATCTCGATGGTGGCGCGGGGCGTGAGATACTGCTTCCGGGCCGTTTCGTGCCCGAAGGCACCGCCGCCGGCGACGAAGTGGACGTGTTCATATACACCGACTCCGAAGATAGGCTCATAGCCACTACCGACGTGCCCTATGCACAGGTGGGCGACTTCGCCTATCTGCAGGTGAGCCAGGTGAATGCCGCAGGCGCGTTTCTCGACTGGGGCATACTGGGCAAGGACCTGCTGGTGCCGTTCTCGCAGCAGCGCTCGCGCATGCGTCCCGGCGGGGTGTATCTCGTGTACGTCTATCTCGACGATGCTTCGGGCCGCGTGGTGGCCTCGGCCAAGACCGAGCGCTTCCTGGGCAATACGCTGCCCGAGTATAAGGAGGGCGACGAGGTGGAGTGTCTCGTCACGGGCGAGACGCCCATTGGCTACAGCGTGATAGTGGACAATCTGCACCGCGGCATGATATACAGCAACGAGACCTTCCGCCCGCTCGAAGAGCAGGAAACGGTGCGCGCCCATGTGCGCCGCGTACGTCCCGACGGCAAGATTGACTTGCGCATAGGCGGCGCAGCCCGCGAGAGGGTGGGCGGCCTGGCCGAATCCATTCTCAATATCCTGAAGGCCAACGGCGGACGCATTGCCGTGACGGATAAATCATCGCCGGAGGAAATCAAAGCCCTGTTCCGCTGCAGCAAGAAGGACTTCAAAAAAGCGGTGGGCGCTCTCTACAAGGCCCACCGCGTGGAATTGCATGACGGCGAAATAGTGCTGGCACCTACTCCCAGCCTCCCCCAAGAGCCTTGTAAAGGGTAGCCAGGGCGAGATACTGGTCGCGCACGGCGTTGCTGAGGCCTATCTGGGCATCGAAGTAGCGCCGTTGTGCATCAAGCACGTCGATATAGTTGAGCGTGCCCGCGCGATACTGCGTGTGGGCCAGTTCCATATACTTCAGGGCCGCGTCGCGCAGGTCGGTGCGCAGCGTCACGGTCTCGGCCGTCTTGTTGAGCGCGGTGGCAGCGTCGCTCACGTCGCGGAAAGCGGCGAGCACGGCTTGCTCGTATTGGGCGCGTGCGCGGTCGTAGGCCGCCAGCGATGCCTGATACTTGCGCTTCTTGCGCCCGAAGTCGAAGATGGTGCCGGCGATGTTGCCCAGCGTGTAGCTGAAAGGCGAACTGAAGAAACCCTTGAGCTCGTCGTTTTCCCAGCCGCCGGTGAGAGCCAGTCGCAGGCGTGGGAAGCGGTCGGCATAACTCACGCCCACGGTGGCCAGCGCAGCCTTCAGGCGCTGCTCGGATGCCTGCACGTCGGGGCGCCGTGTGAGCAGCGTCGATGGCAGAGTCACGGGCAGATGCGAGAAATCTACAGGCGAGAGTTTCAGGGTGCCGCGCTGCAGGTACTCGGCCGGGTAGCGGCCCATGAGCAGCGTGAGGGCGTTCTGAGCGGCCGTGATGCGGCTTTCGAGGCCCGGCACGAAGGCGGCCGTTGTGGCAAGTTCCACCTGGGCCTGGCGGTAGGGCGTCTCGTGGGTGAGACCGCCCTCGAAGCGAAGTTTGGCCATGCGCAGGCTCTCGCGGCGTGTGTCGAGGGTGCGGTTCACGATGTCCAGCTCGTTGTCGAGGGCAACGAGGGTGTAGTAGAGCCTTACTACGTCGGCCACGAGCATCATGCGAGCCGCGCGGGCGTCGTATTCGCTCGCGAGCCATGTCGATTTTGCCGCCGAGCGTTCCCACCGGCCGGCCCCGAAGATATCAATCTCCCATGCCACGGTGGCCTTGAGGCTCAGCTCCGGGTCGCGGACGGCCTTCTCGTCGTAATAGTCGTTTGTCTCATAGGTGCCACCTACGATGCCCGTGAGTTGCGGCGCGATATTAAGGGCGGCCACGCCGTAGAGCCGGCGTGCCTCCTCCAGGCGCGCCATGGAGGCAGCCAGGTCGCGGTTGTGGGCAAGCGCCTCGGATATCATGGACGACAGTGCGGGGTCGGTGTAGACGCGCCACCACTCCATGTCGGCCAGCGAGAGCGAGTCGGCCTCCGGAGAGGCAGCCTGAATGCCCGGCACCGTTTCCGGCAGGGGATCGAGCTGCGGGGCGGCGCAATTCTTCACCCCGGAGCACGACTGCATGAGAGCCAGGGCCAGGGGAAGCGCCAGCAGGGCCGCAGCCGGCTTGCGGCGCGCGGAAAGCCGGTTTTTAATCTTAGTAATCATCACAAAGAAGAAGGGAACAAAGATAATGCCCACGGTGATTGCCACAATCATGCCGAAGAACACGCCCGTGCCTATGTCGCGGCGGGCTGCCGAGCCGGGGCCAGAGGCAAACACCAGCGGCAGCAGGCCCAGCGTGAAGGCCAGCGAGGTCATCACGATGGGGCGGAAACGCAGTCGGGCGGCTTCCAGGGCGGCAGTGACGGCATCGGCACCGCGTGCCACAGCCTCCGAGGCAAATTCCACGATAAGGATAGCGTTTTTGGCCACCAGGCCCACAAGCATCACCAGACCTATCTGGAAGTAGACGTTGTTTTCCAGGCCGCACATCCAGATGCCGGCATAGGCACCCATTCCGGCCACGGGGAGCGACAGGAGCACAGCCATGGGTATGCTCCAGCTCTCATACTGTGCGGCCAGCACCAGGAACACGAAGAGGAATGCGAGGCCCAGCACCATGCCGGTGTTGGCCGTCTCGTGCTTCTGCTGATAGCTGAGGCCGCTCCACTCCACGCCTATATTGTCGGGCAGGTGCTTGTCCACGATGTCCTGGAGGGCAGCCATGGCTTCGCCGGTGCTGTGGCCAGGCGCAGCCTCGCCGCTGATTGTGGCGGCGTTGAACATGTTGAAGCGCGAGATTGTGCCCGGGCCGGTGACGTAGTGGGTGGTGCCCACGGAGGTGACCGGCACCATCACGCCGCCGGCGCTGCGCAGGAAGAACAGGTTGAGGTTGTCGCGGTGGGCGCGGTAAGGCGCATCGGCCTGCACATACACGCGGTATATGCGGTTGAACATGTTGAAGTCGTTGATGTAGACCGAGCCCGTGAAAGCCTTCATCGTGGAGAAGATGTCGCTCACGGGTATGCCCAGCTGCTGGGCGCGGTCGCGGTCGACGTCGAAGAACAGTTGCGGGATGTCTTCCTGCAGCGACGACGAGATATCGGCCAGAGCGGGATAGTCGGCGGCATAGGCCCGCAGCGTGTCCACGGCTCGTGAGAGGTCCTCGTAGCTGGCGTCGCCACGCGCCTCCAGTACCATCTCGAAGCCGCCGGACTGTCCCATGCCGGGGATGATGGGTGGCGTGGAGATATAGGCTTTGCACTCGGGATAAGTGGCAAATTCCTTGAGGGCGCGGCTGCGGGTCTCGGCCAGAGAATTGGACGAGCGCTCGCCCGCGGGTTTGAGTATTACGGTGAGGGTGGAGTGGGCCTGGTTGGTGCCGGTGCGGGCCGAGGAACCGGTGACGTTGAGCACGTATTCCACGTCGCGGTCGGCCATGAGATACTCCATTGCGCGGTCCGTGACGCGCCGCGTGCGCTCGATGGTAGCACCCTCCGGAAGCTCCAGCTCGACGGTGAAGTAGCCCTGGTCCTCAGGGCTCATGAAGCTCGTGGGCACGAAGCGGTTGAGCACCCATATCATGGCCAGAATGATGCCGAAGGCGGCAATCATGCGTCGCGGGGCGTTGACGGCGCGCAGAATCATGCGGCAATAGAAATTGTTGCCGCGCGCGAGCCAGTAGTTGATGAGGCGGAAGATGCGGGCCTTCTTGCGGCGTCCGGCAGGGCGCAGCAGGGCCGCGCACATAACGGGCGACAGCGTGAGCGCCACGATGGTGGAGATGATCACCGACACGGCAATCGTGATGGTGAACTGGCGGTAGAGGCTGCCCGTGATGCCGGGCAGGAAGCTCACCGGCACGAACACGGCGCAGAGCACCAGCGACATGGCTATGAGGGCCGAACCCAGGCCGTTCATGGCCCTGCGGGTGGCCTCGGGCGCGTCGACGTGGTCGCTCTCCATGATGCGGTCCACGTTTTCCACCACCACGATGGCATCGTCCACCACTATGCCTATGGCCAGGATGAGACCCAGCAGGGTGAGCATGTTGAGGGAGAATCCGAACACGAGCATCACTCCGAAAGTGCCTATCAGCGAAATGGGCACGGCGATGATGGGGATGATGGTGGCGCGCCAGTTCTGGAGCGAGAGGAACACCACGAGAATCACTATCACGAGAGCCTCGAAGAAAGTGCGGTAGACGTGGTGGATGGAGTCGGAGATATACTCCGTCATGTCGAAGGGAATGACATAGGACATGCCGTCCGGGAAGTTGCGGCTGATTTCGCGCAGCTCTTTCTTCACGTTGGCGGCCACGTCGAGGGCGTTGGCGCCCGGCAGCATGTTGATGTTGAGCACGGCGGCGTTGCCGCGGTTGATGCCGCTCTCGGTGGCGTAGCTCTGCGCGTCGAGGCGGATGTCGGCCACGTCGCGCAGGCGGATTACGGAGCCGTCGGCGTCGGCGCGGAGCACTATCTGCCCGAATTCCTCGGGCGACGACAGGCGGCCGCGCGCGATGATGGGCATCGTGAGGTCGACGTCGGTGAGCGGTGCCTGGCCCAGGACGCCGGCGGCCGACTCGCGGTTCTGGTCGAGCAGGGCGCGGCGAATGTCGCTCACGGTGAGGCCCAGGTCGGCCAGTTTGTCGGGCATCACGTGTATCTGCATCGAGTAGTAACGGCTGCCCACGTTGCTCACCGAGCCCACGCCCGGCACGCGACGCAGCAGGTCGACCACGTTGAGGGTGACGTAGTTGCTGAGATATGCCTCGTCGAATTTCGGGTCGAGCGACAGCACCGTGATGGTCATGAGCTTGTTGGCCGTCTCCTTCTCCACTGAGATGCCGTTCTGCACCACCTCGGCCGGGAGCCTGGCCTCGGCTTTCTTGATGCGGTTCTGCACGTCCACGGCAGCCAGCTCGGGGTCTACGTCGATGTCGAAGGTCACGAGGGCTGAGAAGCCTCCGCTGTTGGTGCTCTTGCTGTCCATGTAGAGCATGCCCGGCGTGCCGTTGAGTTCCTGCTCGATGGGCGTGGCCACGGCCTGGGTGACGGTGAGGGCGTCGGCGCCGGGATAGGATGCCGAGACACGCACCACAGGAGGCACGATCGAGGGATACTGGTCGACGGGGAGCATCACCAGGCCTATGCAGCCCAGCAGCACTATCACTATTGACACCACGATGGAGAACACCGGGTGGTCGAGGAAGAAGTTCTTTTTCATAGCTCAGCCAATGCTGTCGGCGGGGGTGGTTACAGGACTCACTTTCATTCCGTGGCGCAGCTTGTGGTAGCCCTCCACCACGATGTTCTCGCCCGAGCGCAGGCCGCGCTCCACAATCACGAGGTTGCCGCTTTCGGGGCCGGTCTCGACGAAGCGTTTCTCGACGAAGCTATCCGGGAGCACCACATAGATATAAGCCGCTCCCTTCTCTACCACGAGAGCTTTTGAAGGCACCTGAATGGCACCCTCGCGCACGTCCATTAGCAGTTTCACCTTGGTGAACTCGCCCGGCAGCAGGGCGCGCTCCGGGTTGGGCATCTCGGCGCGCACGCTGAAAGTGCCTGTCTTGGGGTCGACCTGCGGCGATGCGAAGTCGAGGAGGCCGCGGTGGGGATACACGGTGCCATCGGCCAGCGTGACGGTGACGTAGGGATTCCAGCTGCGGTGACCGTCGTCGTGGCCCAGACTCACGTTGCGCTCCTTGCTGCGGAGATAGTCGAGGGCCGTCATGGAGAAATCGACGCGCACCGAATCGCTCTTTACGATGGTGGCCAGCAGCGACTTGGCGCCGGGTCCCACGAGGGTGCCCATATCGGCACCGGTCTCGGAGATATAGCCCGAGGCGGGGGCTGTGACGCGCGTGTAGCTGAGTGTCTGCGCCGCCTGCTTCACATCGGCCTCGGCCACGCTGACATCGGCCACGGCCGTCTCATAGGCAGCCACGGCGTTGTCCAGGTCGAGCTGCGAGGCCGCGTTCTGGGCGTATAGGGGGCGTATGCGACTGAGATCGCGCTCGGCCTTCTGCGCCACGGCCTTGGCTTTGGCGAGTGCCGCGCGTGCGCGTTCGGCGCGTGCCTGATATACGGTGGGGTCGATGGTGAAGAGCAGGTCGCCTTTCTCCACATAGCTGCCTTCCTTGAAGTTCATGCTCTGGAGATAACCTTCTACGCGCGCATGCACCTCGACGAACTGCTGGGCGCGGATGCGTCCGGCAAATTCGGCGTAGATGTTCACGTCGTCTTTTTCAACCGGCTGCACTGCCACGACGGGCAGCTCGGCCACATGTGGCTCGGGGCGGGAAAGCACGATGCATACGGCCGTGATGGCCACGATGCCGGCGCCTATGGCTATCCATCCGGCAGGGCGGATGCGGGAGACAGCTTTCAATGGAGTTGTCATATAAAGCGGTGTAATGTGATGATAGTGTTGAATAATACAACGCACGCGTGTGCTGTTTTGTTCAACGCCCGATGGTTTATTACGGGCAACCGCGGGCCGGAGTCGTCCGGCCCGCGGTTGCGGTGTTATTCAAAAAGATGGTTCAGCTTGGAGAATATCTTGTTTTTCTCTGCCTCGGTGGGCTGCATGTTGGGCGAGTTCTTGAGGCTCTCGATGGCCGAGCGCTCGGCGTCGGAGAGCTTTTCGGGGATGTAGACCATCACGTTGATGAGCTCGTCGCCCGTGGGGCTGCCGTCGGTGGAGGGCAAACCCTTGCCGCGCATTCGCAATATCTTGCCGGGCTGCGTACCCGGGGCGATGTTGAGGCGTGCGCGGCCTGTGATGGTGGGCACTTCGGCGCTACCGCCGAGCACGGCCGTGGGTATGTCGAGCATGAGGTTGTAAATCACGTCGTTGCCGTCGCGGATGAGCTGCGGATGCTTGATTTCTTCAATCACCACGAGCAGGTCGCCGTTCACGCCGCCGCCGCGGGGTGCATTGCCGCGTCCCTTGACGGTGAGCGTCTGGCCGTCCTGCACGCCGGCAGGCACGTGGAACGATATCTGCTCGTCCTTGCGCTGCACGCCCTCGCCGTTGCAGTAGGTGCACCGCTCGGTGATGACCTTGCCGGTGCCCTCGCAGGTGGGACACACGCTCTGCACGTGCTGCATGCCCAGGAAGCTCTGCTCCACGGTGGTGACCACGCCCGTGCCGTGGCAGGTGCTGCAGGTGGCGAAGGCTGTGCCGTTCTTGGCGCCGGTGCCGTCGCAGTGGTCGCACTTCACATAGGTGGGCACCTTGAGGGTCTTGTCCACGCCCTTGGCGATTTCCTCGAGCGTCATCTTGATGCGGATGCGCAGGTCGGAGCCGCGGCGCTGGCGCCTGCGGGGCGAGCCGCCCGTGGCGCCGCTGAAGGCACCTCCCGCACGGCGGCCGCCGAAGATGTCGCCGAACATCGAGAAGATATCGTCCATGGACATGCCGCCGGCCGAGTAGTATTCGCCGCCACCGCCGCCGGGGAAGCCCTGCGGGCCCATCGAGTGGCCGAACTGGTCGTATTTCTCACGCTTCTCGGGGTTGCTGAGCACGTCGTAGGCCTCGGCAGCCTCCTTGAACTTTTCCTCGGCCTCCTTGTCGCCCGGGTTCTTGTCCGGGTGGTATTTGATGGCGAGTTTTCGGTATGCTTTCTTGATGGTGTCGGCATCGGCCTTGCGGTCGACGCCCAGCACCTCGTAGTAGTCGCGTTTCTTGTCCATGTCGAGTGGTGTATTAAAAACCTTTTATTCACCCACGGCCACCTTGGCGTGGCGGAGAACCTTGTCGTTTATCATGTAGCCTTTCTGCACGGTGTCCACCACCTTGCCCTTCTGCTCGGGGGCTGCGGGCACGGTGGCGATAGCCTCGTGGATGTCGGCATCGAAATCGGCACCGGTGCTTTCAATGGGTTTCACGCCATTGTCGGCCAGATATTTCACGAGCTTGTTGTAGATGAGCTCCATGCCTTCGCGGATAGCGTCGGCGCTGTCGGTGGAGGCGGTGGCCTGAAGGCCGCGCTCGAAGTCGTCGACTATGGGCAGCAGGCCAGCCAGCACCTTTTCGGCGCCGTTGCGCAGAATCTCGGCTTTTTCTTTGATGGTGCGCTTGCGGAAATTGTCGAAATCGGCCATGAGGAAGAGATATTCTTTCTTCTCCTTCTCCACGGCGGCCTTTGCCTCGGACAGCTGCTGCTGAAGGGTTTCGATGCGCAGCATGTCTTCATCGGCCTCCTCGGCAATGGTTTCGGTTTCGGGCTCCTGGGCCACGTTTTCGTCCGCTACGGGTTCAAAAATCTCCTGGGGGTTGATATCTTCGGGTTTCACTTTATTGTAGAATTTAAATCGTTTATGTTTTCTGCTCATTAATTATATGCAAAAATTTTGCCAAACCGTGCTTTATCGCCCGATTTCTTAAATTATAACAAAAAACATGCAATATCGTTCATTGCGCCAGCGGTCCGGTGAAGCAGGCGCAGCCGTCGAGAGCGGCCACGGCATTTTCTGCCATTTTGGCAGACGCGAAGATACCATAGACAGCCGAGCCCGAGCCGCTCATGGAGGTGTAGAGCGCGCCGCCGGCCTCGAATCGGGCCTTGAGCTGCGCCACCTGCGGCACGGCGGCTGCCACGGTGGCCTCGAAGTCGTTGTGAAGCGCGCCTGCCCAGCATGCCGGCGGAAGCGCGGCGGCCTCGCGCACGGGAGGAGTGGCCACGGCGGGGCGCACGCCTGCATAGGCCGCTGCCGTGCTCACGCTGGCGCCCTCCGGCTTGGCCACGGCTATGAACAGCCCGGAGAGGTCGAGGGGGTAGGGGGCGAGCGTGGTGCCGGTGCCGGTCGCCAGCATGGGCGTATTATATATAAAGAAAGGGCAATCGGCTCCCAGGGTGGCGGCTATGGCCGCCAGGCGCTCGGGCGAGGCGCCCAGGCCGAACACGCTGTTCAAGCCAATCAGGGTGAATGCCGCATCGGCCGAGCCACCCCCCAGACCGGCGCCGTCCGGCACAATCTTGCGCAGATAGATCGACGCCGGGGGCATGTGGGGAAACTCGCGCAGCATGGCGGCATGCGCCTTCATCACGAGGTTTTTCTCCACGGGGCAATCCACGGGACGGCCGCTGAGGGTGAGCGACGTGGCGCAGCCGGCCGGAGCGGGCACTATCTCGAGGATGTCGCACCAGCCTATGGGAATCATCACCGACTCTATGTCGTGGTAGCCGTCGGGCCGCTTGCGGCAGATGTTGAGCCCGAGGTTGATCTTGGCATTGGGGAAGAGTATCATGCCGCAAAGGTAATAAAAATAAATCAATTGATAGATAGGTGGCCCGGACGTGCAAACCAAATCATTGGCACGATTGTTGTAATAGTGTAATTCCAAAATTCAAGTATTTAGTAATTTCAACACATTATATCAGATATGAATTTCAACAATTTCACAATCAAAGCGCAGGAGGCCATTCAGAAAGCCGTGGAACTGACGCGCGCAGGCGGTTCGCAGAGCATTGAGCCCGTGCACCTGCTCAAGGGGGTGGTCGAAGAAGGCGACTCTCTGGTGAAGTTCATTTTCCAGAAAATAGGCGCCAATCCTGCCGCTCTCTCGGCCGGTATTGAGCGCGAGATTGCCGCCCAGCCCAAGGTGAGCGGCGGCGAGCCCTATCTGAGTCGCACCAGCAACGATGTGCTGCAGAAGGCGCTCGACGTGGCCAAGAAGATGGGCGACCAGTATGTGACCCTCGAGGCGTTGCTCACCGCAATCTTCGAGGTGCAGTCGCCGGCTTCGGCCCTGCTGAAGGATGCCGGTCTGAGCAGCAAGGAGCTCGAGGCAGCCATCGAAGAGCTGCGCAAGGGCCGCAAGGCCACCGACCAGAGCGCCGAGGACACCTACAACGCTCTGTCGAAATATGCCATCAACCTGAACGAACGTGCCCGCCAGGGTAAGCTCGACCCCGTGATTGGACGCGATGAGGAAATACGTCGCGTGCTCCAGATTCTGAGCCGTCGCACCAAGAACAACCCCATGCTGATAGGCGAGCCCGGTACCGGTAAGACGGCCATCGCCGAGGGCCTCGCCCACCGCATCGTGCGCGGCGATGTGCCTGAAAACCTCCGCACCAAGCAGATTTATTCGCTCGACATGGGTGCGCTGGTGGCCGGCGCCAAGTACAAAGGCGAGTTTGAGGAGCGCCTGAAGGCCATCGTGAACGAGGTGCAGGCCTCCGACGGCGAGATTATCCTCTTCATAGACGAAATACACACACTCGTGGGTGCAGGCAAGGGCGAAGGCGCAATGGACGCAGCCAATATCCTGAAGCCGGCTCTGGCCCGCGGCGAGCTCCGCAGCATCGGCGCCACCACGCTCGACGAGTATCAGAAATATTTCGAGAAAGACAAGGCTCTGGAGCGCCGCTTCCAGAAAGTGATGGTGAACGAGCCCGACGAGGCCAGCGCCATTGCCATCCTGCGCGGCCTTAAGGAGCGCTACGAGAACCACCACCACGTGCGCATCCGCGACGAGGCTATCATCGCCGCCGTGCAGCTGAGCGAGCGCTATATCACCGACCGATTCCTGCCCGACAAGGCCATCGACCTTGTGGACGAGGCTGCCGCCAAGCTGAAGCTGGAAATCGACTCCGTGCCCCAGGCTCTGGACGACATCACCCGCCGCATAGCCCAGAAGGAAATCGAGCGCGAGGCCATCAAGCGCGAGGGCGACAAGGAGCACGTGGCCGAAATCGAGAAGGAACTCGCCCAGATGCGCGAGGAAGAAAAAGAATATGCCGCCAAGTGGAAGACCGAGAAAGACCTCATCGACCGCATCCAGCAAAACAAGGTGGATATCGAGCAGCTGAATTTCGAGGCCACCAAGGCCGAACGCGAGGGCGACTATGCCCGCGTGGCTGAAATCCGCTACAGCACCCTCAAGGCCAAGGAAGAGGAGAACAAGCAGATTCAGGAACAGCTGCACGCCATGCAGGGCGAGAAGGCTCTCATCAAGGAAGAGGTGGACGCCGAGGATATCGCCGACGTAGTGAGCCGCTGGACGGGTATTCCCGTGAACAAGATGGTGCAGAGCGAGAAAGAGAAACTGCTGCACCTGGAAGAAGAGCTACACAGCCGCGTGGTGGGTCAGGACGAAGCCATCCGCGCGATTGCCGACGCCGTGCGCCGCTCGCGTGCGGGCCTGAACGACCCCAAGCGACCCATCGGTTCGTTTATCTTCCTGGGTACAACCGGCGTGGGTAAGACCGAGCTGGCAAAGGCCCTGGCCGAATACCTCTTCGACGACGAGAATATGATGACGCGTATCGACATGAGCGAGTATCAGGAGAAGCACGCCGTGAGCCGACTGGTGGGAGCGCCTCCCGGCTATGTGGGCTACGACGAAGGCGGCCAGCTCACGGAGGCCGTGCGCCGCAAGCCCTACAGCGTGGTGCTCTTCGATGAAATAGAGAAGGCCCACCCGGATGTGTTCAACATCCTGCTGCAGGTGCTCGACGACGGCCACCTCACCGACAACAAGGGCCGAAACGTCAACTTCAAGAACACCATCATAATCATGACCTCCAACATGGGGTCGGCTCTTATCCGCGACAACTTCGCCAAGATGACCGACGACAACCACGACGAGGTGGTGGAGCAGACGAAGGAACAGGTGCTGGACATGCTGAAACAGACCATCCGACCGGAGTTCCTGAACCGTATCGACGAGATAATCATGTTCACCCCGCTGAACAGGGTGGAGATCGAGGAAATCGTGGGCCTGCAGATCAAGGGCGTGCAGCGCATGCTGGAACACAGCAGCGGCATCAAGCTGGAGGTGACTCCCGCCGCCCTGAGTTTCCTGGCCGAAGAAGGTTTCGACCCCGAGTTCGGCGCGCGTCCCGTCAAGCGTGTGATCCACCGCAAGGTGCTGAACCAGCTGTCGAAAGACATCCTGGCCCAGAAGGTAGACCGCAGCCGTCCCATCATCATCGACGTAACGGCCGACGGCAACGACATCGAATTCAAGAACTGATTCTCAATTAAATAAGCGCAAAAGAGGCGCCGCGGAATTGCTCCGCGGCGCCTCTTTTAGTCTTCGTCGTCGAGGTCGTCGAAGTCGAAGTCCCAGCCGTCCGACATGTCGTCGGTGAAGCGGGCCAGGTCGCGGCCTTCGCGTTTTGTGGGACGTCCCAGGCCCTTGCGGCGGTCGATGAATCCGCTGATTTTGACCACTTCGAGCAGGTCGAGCTGCGAGCGGGGCGTGACGTTCTCCATGTATTCCGGCACGAGCTTGGCGCCCAGGCGGTTTTCGGTGAGGGCGCGCACGCGGAAACTGTAGGTGACCGGCGGCTTGCGCACGTTCACGGTGTCGCCCACGCGAACCGTGCGCGACGGCTTCGCAATGACGTCGGCGGGTGGCACGCCCTGCGTCACGCGGCCTTTCTTGCAGGCCTCCGTGGCTATCGTGCGTGTCTTGAACACGCGCACGGCCCAGAGCCACTTGTCGATGCGAACCTCTTCCTTCATTTGTTGTTGAATTTGCACATGGCGTTGCCGGCACCGGCAAGCACGTATTCACGGATGGCGTCGCACGCCACGTCGATGCGTGCCGGCAGCTCCGCGCGCTGCTCGGGGGTGAAACGCCCCAGCACGTAGTCGATTTGCGCGCCGCGCGGGAAGTCGTTGCCTATGCCGAAACGCAGGCGGGCATAGTCTTGCGTGCCCAGCTGCTGGGCGATGCTCTTGAGGCCGTTGTGGCCGGCGTCGCTGCCGCGCTGCTTGATGCGTATGGCCCCGAAGGGCAGGGCGAGGTCGTCGACCACCACCAGGATGTTTTCCGGGCTGATGCCTTCCTTGTCGCGCCAGTAGCGCACGGCATTGCCGCTGAGGTTCATGTAGGTGGAGGGCTTGAGCAGCACGAGCTGCTTGTTTTTCAGCCGCATGCGCGCGATATCGCCGTAGCGCTCCGTGGCAAACGAAACATTGGACGCCTCGGCGAAGGCGTCCAATGTCATAAAGCCAATGTTGTGGCGCGTGGCGGCGTATTCGTCGCCTATGTTGCCGAGCCCAACAATGAGGTATTTCATCTATAACCGTGCGATTACTTGCCGGCGGCGGCAGCAGCTGCGGCACCACGGGCGGCGCGGGTGAGCTGTACTGCGCAAACAACGGCGTTCTTGGCGTTTACGAGTTCGAGGCCGTCGATGTGGATGTCGCCCACCTGCATGGTCTTGCCCAGGCCCAGGTTGTCGACGTTGACCACGAGGCGCTCGGGGATAGCGGTGTAGAGGGCCTTTACGCGGAGCTTCTTCATGGACAGCGAGAGCTTACCACCGGCCTTCACGCCTTCGGCGTGGCCTTCGAGCTTCACGGGCACTTCCATCACCACGGGCTTGCTGTCGTTCACTTCGAGCAGGTCGATGTGCAGGATGGAGTCCTTCACGGGGTGGAACTGGATGTCCTTGAGGATGGCCATACGCTTGTCGCCGTTGATGTCGAGCTCGATGGCGAAGATGTCGGGAGTATAGACGAGCTTGCGCACAGCCTCGAGGTTTACAACGAGGTCGGTGGTGATGAGGCCCTTGCCGTTGCCGATTTCTACTACCTTTTCGCCGGGCTTGAGAGCCTCGGTGTAGGGGAGGTCAACGATTTTGCCGCCGTTGAGAACAACGGGAATCTTGTTTTCGGCACGGAGTGCTTTGGTGGCCTTCTTGCCCAGGTCGGTACGGGGCTGAGCGGACAGCTGGAAAGTTTTCATTTTCTTGTTGATTTTAAATGTGTTACTCAAAATTAAGTTTTGCTCCTTAATTTCCCATCACACGGGATGCTAAAAAGCGGTGCAAAGGTACGCTATTTTTTCTTTCTGTGCAACTTTCCATCAAAATTTCATACAATTTCATAAAATAACCTCGGCGGTTCTCTGAATTTAATTTGTCGTTACATCCAACGGCTTGCGTAAATCGTTATAATGTTATATCTTTGTATTCTAAAAACTTCAAGATATGGCAATGACTATTAAAACTACCCCTGAACTTTGGGGTGAAGATGCACGGAGCTTCATTGAAGAAGCGGAGCGCAATGGCAAATTGCCGACTCCTAAGCTTACAGAAGCTCAACGTAAAATCGTCTCCACAATGTGGGAGAGTGTGAAAGATACCATATTTCCCCCTCGCAAGGACTAAAGACGATGGGACAATTCAACCTCGTTTTTTTGCATACCTGAAGAAGAGGAACTCAAGAGTCGAATTCTTTTCTTCGATCTGAAGTTTATCGACAAGTAGCGCGATATAAATGAAAAAGCCGGAAGAATTTTTCATACCCGACAACGAAGTCAAGCTACCTGACCTTGCAATATACGTTTAACTCCAGCCGTGACCGCTATAAAGGGCGTGGCGCAGGTGCGAATGAAAAGAATAGATTCTAATAAAACATCGTCCGAAAAGGTGGATAATGTGTCCTCAAGTTTGCTACGTCGTTGGGTTGTCGCACTTTTTTTGTAATCTTGCAGCCGGAATCAAAAAAGGCGAGACATGTCTCAGTTCAACTTTTATGAAAATGAAATTGACCTTTCTTTCTGGCGAGAGCTGTGCTGCGAGAAAGGAACCCGGCGTGATTTCTGCCGCGGAGAATATTTCGTGCACGCGGGCGTCCGGCTCAGGCAGGTGGGATGGATTCTTTCGGGCGGGTTCAAGCATTCGTTGATTGACAATGCCGGAAATGCCAAGGCCGTGGGCTTCGTGTTTGACGGCTCCGTGCTGGCCAACTATCAGAGTGCCATCCTGGAGCGGCCTATGGCTACCGATATCATAGCTCTGGAAGATTCCGAGGTGATGCTGGTGCCGGTTGAACTGATGCAGGAGCGGCTGCGCAGTGATCCCGCGCTCAACACCCAGTTTGCACAGGCTCTGTTCGAGCAGGCCTACAACCTGATACTGAACGACTACCGCTTCACCCCTGCCGAGCGCTACCGCAGCCTCATGGAGCGATATCCGCGTATCACGCAGCTTGTGTCGCTCGCCGAAATAGCCTCGTATCTGAACATTTCCTACCGGCAGTTGCATCGCATCCGTGAAGCCATGCTGAAATAGTTTCTGACATTTGTCACATCCGCTGCCACTGTTTTGACATATCTTTGCTGGAGTTAAACACAGCAAGATATGTTCGGCTTTTCAATATACACTCCACTATGCCCGTGCGATGATACAGCTGCCCGCAGGCGCAAGACATCGCACCGATTACCTCTATTCATAATCCTTCTGGCCGCCCTGCTGTCGGTATCGTGCAGCAATAGCGGGGAAGAACCGGAGCCCGAGCCCGTAAAGCCCGATTTCGTGACCCTGCGCGATGGCGCCACGCTCGCCGTACCGGCCGAGGGTGGGGAAGTGCTGCTCCGTTTTTCCACCAATAAGGCTTGGTCGGTAGAGATTCCGCAAACCAGCCAGCATTTCAACGGCGTGCTGGAAATACGCTCGGGTGAGGCGGGTGAAATGGCCATACCCTACACCGTGCTTCCCAATACCACAGCCAAGCCCCGCTCCACCACTTTCCGAATCACTGCCGGACGAGCCTCGGCCGAACTGATCGTGACGCAGGACGCGGTTTCGATAGATATGCCCACGGAAGAAGAAGTGCGAGCCTATCTTGTGAAACTGTTTAACGACACCGACGGCCCGAACTGGCGCTTCAAAGAAAATTGGTGCACCGACTTGCCCCTCAACCGGTGGGGCTCGGGCGTGAAATATGAAAACGGACGGCTATCCCTCATTCTCGGTGAGCAGAACCTGAAGGGCGACATAGATCTCTCGGGCTGCAAGGCGCTCGTGAGCATCCGTTGCTCGAAGAATCAGATACGTAAACTCGATGTGAGCGATTGTCCGCTACTTCAGGAGGTGAGCTGCATCAACACAGGGCTCGAGGAAATAGATGTGAGGGGGTGTCTTTCGCTCGAAAAGCTTTATGCGTCCTACAATAACCTTAGGAGCGTGGATGTGGGCTGGTGTACGACGCTGACTCATCTCGATGTAAGGTGTTGCAGTTTGCAGGAACTTGACCTGTCGGATTGCGTGATGCTTGAGTCGCTGACTTGCGCTATCAATCGAATCAAGCGGCTTGATGTTCCACACCGCTACCGTCTCACCGAATGCTTCTGCTACGAAAATGAAATAGGGGGCACCTTTGACCTGGCAGATTCGCCGCAACTTCAGCTTCTGAACTGCGGAGAAAACGAGATTACCGCACTCAATGTGGAGAATTGCCCGCGCCTGAGGTGGATATATTGCTACAGCAACCGCATCACGTCGCTCGATAAGGCGATAGCCGGGAAGGAGAAGGTGCTGTCGGATCTGTATTGCTACTCAAACAAGATTGAAAAATTGGACGTTGGAGGATTCTACGTGCTTTCCGAACTGCATTGCAGCGACAATGCTTTGACTTCGCTGAAATTTGCTGGCTGCAAAAGCCTGCAATGGCTCTATTGCAGCTACAATCAGCTTGAAACGCTCGATTTCGCCGGTCTCGACCTGAGCATTTTCGAGCGCCTCGACTGCTCCTACAACCGTCTTCGCGAGGCCGATATCGCGTCTCTCACCGGTCTTAGGCGTCTATGGTGTCAGGGCAACCGCATCGGCGGGGAGATTCCCGAACGTTTCGACCGGCTTCTCGAGTTTGAGTACGATGCGAGATATGAGTATCGGCCGCAGACAGGCACCTACACCGACCGTGGCTATGGCTGGTGGTATCCCGGCGAACCCGAAAAGATGTCCCATTCACGATAAATCACACCCAATCATTCAAAGATATGAAAACCGAAAAACTTGTCAGAACACTGCTGGTAACAGCTTGTCTTGTTTGTGCATTAAGCGTATCGGCCAGACCGAAAGCCATGGCCTCCATCCTGATGAAAGACGGCTCCACATTCAAAAACGTGGAACTCGTGCTTCCGAGAGGCTGGGATAAAAACATCCAGTTCAAGGACGCCGACAAAAAGGAAATGAAACTGGAGAGCAATGATGTGGACTACGTTGTGTTCTGGCACAAGGATTCTCCCGAGCGCCAGGCCCTCATAAAATATATGTACACGGGCAAGTACGACCCCAAGACCAATGAAATCGACACCGTGCCGCGCGAGAAAGAGATGTGGTGGTTTGCGCTTGAAACCGCCGGCGAGCATCTGAGCTACTGGCTGTGCATAAATCAGATAAGTCCGTCCAAGAAATCGATATCATTTTCGGTGCGGGACTATCCGCATCACTTAGTGAAGCCGGAGATGCCCGACCGTGCCTTCCTGGTGCCCATAAATGGTTTAAAGCCCAGTACCACCCGCGATTGGCTTAAGGGTTTCCTCGCTGACGACCCTGTAATCGCCGACTCGATTGCCAATAAAGGCTACTTCAAGGTGAAAGACTCGCGCCGCATAGGCAACTTCTACAACCCCTTCTCCTACGACCTGATAGCTATCGACTACAATCCGCAGCGATAGCGCTGAAATTAGCGTCGGGGGTTAAGGCTGTCTACATGTCGTCTAATGTCAGTAGGCGCGTCTCTATAGCGTAATTGGATAAGATACTTTTTTTTATGCAGGCCACCTTTTCCATAAAAGCTCTGTGGTCGTAGTTGCGTTGCTGCCGCTTTACCTCGGCGACTAATCCGCTCTTCCCATCCACTGAAAGCGCAACAATATCTATCTCGTTGGCATCTTTGCCTTTCTTACGTTCCCACCACGAACCTATAACTGCATACATATGGCTTTCCATCAACTTCTCGCGGAACCATTTTTCAAGCGCATGACCGGAGAATGTCGGATAATCTGATGATACAATGTGGCGGAGATGCTCGAAATTGTTGAGCTCTACAAGAGTTTGATTCCTGTCGAAGTAGTTGAACCAAAAACGCAGGAAGTTGTCGATGATTTCGTATTGAACGTTTTGAGAGCGCGGTTTCGACAGCACAGGCCGTACGCGCTTGATCAGCGAGTAGTCTTCAATCAAGCGCTTCAGATGTCCCGCTACCGTAACTCCTCCCAAGGCACTTTCTATTGCTCCTTGTGTGTTAATGCCGGACGCAATGCAACTTAATACCGAGAAATACAGGCCATAGTCTTTTCCAAACTCTTCTATAAGAATATTGCGACCCTCATTGACGAATGGTGAATTTTCGCGAACGACATACTCAAACATCCCGTCTATGGACAAATCTGTATCATCGCACAGCAACTCGATATATTTGGGCACACCTCCGGTGATGGTATAAAAAGCCAGAAGCTCATCATTAGTATAGTTGGGGCGGAAATCATTAATAATCTCTTTCATCGTCTCCGTGCCGAACCCATTGAGCCGAAGCATGGCATCGGCCCTGCCAAAAAGAGGCTCGTGGTAGGACTCAAAAATCTTGTGCATCATGGAGTAGACAGAACCCATCAGCAAAAGATTTACGCGGGTTTCGTTCCTGTAAGTGTCCCAAATATTCTGCATGTCGCTGAATACGGAGGGATTGATGTTGAAAAACTCCTGAAATTCATCAATTATGAGGTTGAATTTACGGGTTTTCGCCAGCTCCATCAGCATCCGGAACAAAGAATTGAAAGACTTAATCTCAGGTGGCACATAACAGCCAAGGGTTGCAGAGATGAGTCCGGCAAACTCTTCGCACAAAGCAGCTTCGTTTTTTCTGCTGACAAACAGATATACCGTAGGATACTCTCCCTGCGTTGCGCGCAGTGCGAGCGAGGTCTTGCCGATACGACGTCGGCCGGTAATTACTGTCATCCTCGACCGGGAATCAAATGCACGGCTCTGGATGCGTCTCAGCTCCTCTATTTCTTTTATTCGATTATAGAATTTCATATTTTGTCACCGTCGTAATTATTACTGCGGTGACAAAATTACTCAAATTCTTTAAATCCCCAAATTATATCGGCTGTTTTTTTGATATTAGGCTGTTATATGATGGCCGTAAAGCTGTCGCGGGGCTACTTTTCCATGAACACGAAGTAGACGGCGGCCACGAGGCAGGCGAAGGCTGCGAGGTGGTTCCACTGCAGGCTTTCGCCCTTGAACAGCAGCACGGAAAAGAGGGCGAAGACCACCAGCGAGATGGCTTCCTGCGTGACCTTGAGCTGGGCGAGACTGAAAGCGCCGCCATTGCCGGCATAGCCTATGCGGTTGGCCGGAATCATGAAGCAATATTCAATCAGCGCGATGCCCCACGAAATGAGAATCACTATTATAAGAGGTGTGGACGAGCCGATGACCTTCATGTCCTGGAGCTTGAGGTGGCCATACCAGGCGAATGTCATGAAAACGTTGGATATTACGAGCAGAAGAACCGTGAGCCAGGCGTTCATATTGAAGTGTTTTTAAAATTCCGGCTGCAAATGTACAAAATATATGCGTGTCGCGCCGGGCTCATTATGAAATATTTAAGCATGATGAGATTTTATTACGAAAATATTGCAGCTGTAACAAAAAAGTATTACCTTTGCAACCGCAACGCGGAAGCAGCTGCAGAAAAATTATGCTTGAAGATACAGTGCATATAGTGGCGAAAGCCTTTTTTTGTGCCGCCTTTGGGGTGACACTCGCTGCCTGCGGGTCTAAGTCGCAGGGTGCCGATGTTGAGCCGGAGGTGCCCAGGGTGGAGTGGAACGTGTCCGTGAACGAGCCCATCACCCGCGAGCACGCGCTGCTTCAGGGCCCGAACATGAAGGACAACGAGTATCTGCAGTCGGTGCTTCACACCGGTATGGGCGTGTGCGACGTGTCCGACACCGTCAGGGTGGGTGGTCTGATGCGGGAAAGAGCTGCCGACCTTACGGAGTTTGACCTCACCTACGGCTGGCTGGAGCTTGAAGACAGCGCCGATTGCGACCTGGTGATCTACAACCGTAAGCCACTGATAGACGAGGACGTGGTGGTGGAGGATATATGCTCCATGCCCGAAGACGACATGAACGTGCTCGTGCTGTTTAAATTTGCCGATGCCCTGAAGTGGAAGCACATAACCGAGGCCTATACCGGAAAGCGGCTTGCCATAGTGGTGAACGGCGAAATCGTGAATGCGCCCATCGTGAACTCCCGCATCGATAGCGGCAGTTGCTCCGTGGTGCTTCCGATGCGCGTCGCCGGCCGTTTCTTGCCGATTTGAGGTTGCCGGAATTAGCGGATTACGCTAAATAATCTTGCTCCAAATCCTTTATTAATGGCGAAAAAGTATTAACTTTGCAAAAATAACTTTTTTGCCAAGTAAATCAACATCTCCATTATAATGATTAAGAAGATTGTTCGCTCGATGCTGTTGCCTCTGGTAGTACTGGTGGCCACAGGCATTACCTACGCACGCATGACTGATGCCCAGGTGGTTCAATATGCCAAGACCGCCAATGCGCTGGGTAAATCAAAAGAACAGATTGCGCGCGAGCTCGCGGCACGCGGAGTATCGAAGGACCAGTTGCAGCGAATCCAGTCGCACATGGCGGATGCCCAGGCCGATAACACCGGCGCGGCAGAAAGCACAGCCGACAATGCCCACGAAGATCTCGTGCGGGCCACGCAGGAGCAGGACGCATCGGCCATCCGCACCGGCGAGATAAACGACGTGAAGTCGATCCGTGTCTATGGCCAGGGCCTGTTCAGAGGACGTAATCTCACCTTCGAGCCCAACGAGAATCTCGCTACCCCGCAGGACTATCGCCTGGGACCCGGCGACGAGGTGGTGATAGACATCTGGGGCAACAACGAAGACCACATTCGCCAGACGATATCGCCCGAAGGACGTATCATGGTGTCGCAGATAGGCCCGATTTATCTGAATGGCCTTACGATTCGCGATGCCAACAATCTGATTAAAGAGATGTTTGCATCGAAGTATGCCGACGTGGCCGGCTCCGGCAGTGATATTTCGCTGACCCTCGGCCAGGTGCGCACGATACAGGTCGACATCATGGGCGAGGTGGCCACGCCAGGCACATACCGCATCTCGCCTTTCTCCACGCTGTTCCACGCTCTGTATCGCGCCGGCGGCACGACCGATGCCGGCACGCTGCGCTCCATCGAGGTGATAAGAAACGGCCGCAAGGTGTCGAGCGCCGACCTTTACGAATACATCTTCGACGGAAAGAAATCGGTGGATGTGCGTCTCCAGGAGGGCGACGTGATTATTGTTCCTTCCTATGAGCGCATAGTGAGCATCGACGGCGAGGTAAAGCGCCCGATGGCCTACGAAATTAAGCGCGGAGAAACCCTGGCCGACCTGCTCGGATATGCAGGAGGATTCACCGCCAACGCATTTACGGAGCGCGTGGACCTCGACCGCGTGAGCAACGGCACGCACAATGTGGCGGTCGTGGACGAAGCCGATTTCAACGTCACGAGGCTCGACGACGGCGATGTGGTCACCGTTGGCGAAGCCCTTCACCGCTACGACAACCGCGTGGAGGTGCGCGGATCGGTGTTCCGTCCCGGCTACTACGCCCTGGGCTCGGAAGTGAGCACGGTGGGTGAGCTGATAAAGCGCGCCGACGGTATCACAGAAGATGCGTTCCTGAACCGTGCGCAGCTGTTCCGCGAGAAAGACGACCTCTCCACCGAGCTCGTGAGCCTCGATCTTGGTGCGATTCTCGCAGGTACTGCTCAAGATATTGAACTGAAGCGCAATGATGTGCTGGTGATAGCATCTGTGAAGGAGCTTGAAGCGAAAAATGGCGTGGTGATCGATGGTCAGGTAATGAGGCCCGGATCCTATCCCTACGCTGATAATCTTACCGTCGAAGACCTTGTGCTTCTGGCTGGCGGTTTCGCACCCGGCGCGTCGGAAGTGTGCATCAATGTGTCGCGCCGCATGATTGACCCCGAGGCCACCACGCTCCCGGAATCGATAGCCGAGATATATACGCTGCATGTGAAGAACGGCTTTGTCGTGGACAGCGACAAGGGTTTCTTGCTCCAGCCTTTCGATATAGTGGATGTGCGCCGTTCGCCCGGCTATGAGCCCCAGCGACGTGTGAGCATCGACGGCGAAGTGCCCTTCACCGGCTCATACACGCTTGAGAAGCGTTCGGAGCGCCTGAGCGACCTGGTGCGCCGCGCCGGTGGAGTGGGTGAACACGCCTATGTGAAGGGTGCGCATCTGCTGCGCCAGCTGTCGGACGACGAAAAAGCAGCCCGAGACGAGGCCATAAAGCTGGCCATGCAAAGCTCCGGCAACGACTCCATCTCCATTGCCAAGGTGACGTCAAGCACTGTATATAAGGTGGGCATCAACCTGGAGGCCGCCCTGGCCAATCCCGGTGGCCCGGAGGACCTTGTGCTGAAGGTGGGCGATAATCTGTTCATACCGGAAATGGTGAGCACCGTGAAGATTTCCGGCGATGTGCTGTTCCCCAACACGGTGATTTACAGCCCCAACAAGAAGCTGAAGCATTACATCACGCAGGCCGGTGGCTATGGCTCGCAGGCCAATAAGAAAAGGGCGTTCGTGGTTTATATGAACGGAACCGTGGCGAAAGGCAAGAATGCACCCATCGAGCCCGGTTGCCAGATTATTGTACCGTCCAAGCAGAAGGGCCGCGGCATTTCGCTGGCCGAGTGGCTTGCGATAGGCACCAGCGCCGCCTCGCTGGGTACCGCTGCGGCCGCAATTACGAACCTCGTAAAGTAAGGGCATTATGGCTGAAAACAAGAATATCAACCCGGAAAATGCCGTGGAAGACCAGGAAATCGATCTCGTGGAACTGGCCGCAAAACTGTGGAGCAAGCGCAAGACCATCATCAAGTGGGGCGCGTGCGGCGTAGTGATAGGACTGATAGTGGCATTCAGCATCCCCCGCGAGTACACTGCCGCCGTGACTCTCGCACCCGAGACCGGCTCGGCCGGCGGCAGCGGTTCGGGCCTGTCTATGCTGGCCTCGATGGCCGGCGTGAATCTGGGGCAGAACAATGGTTCGGATGCCGTCTATCCCGAGTTGTATCCCGATATCGTGTCGTCTGTGCCTTTCGCCGTGGGTCTGCTCACGGTCGAGCTCCCCACCGGTATTGAAGACAGGCCGCGCGCCACGCTCGAAACGCTCTTGAAAGAAAACACGTCGTCGCCGTGGTGGAGCGTCATCACCGGTGCCCCGGGAATGATAATCGGTGGCATTCGCGGCCTTTTTGCCGACAAACAGGAGCCGGGCGACAGCACCCTCAACCCCGGCCACCTCACGCTGGAGCAGAGCATGCTCGTTGAGGCCGTGAACGCGAGGGTGGGCGTGGAAGTCGACACCAAGACCGAAGTCGTCACCGTGTCGGCTAAAATGCAGGATGCCGTGGCCGCGGCAGCCCTTGTGGACACCGTGACGCAACGCCTGAAAGAGTATATCATCGACTACCGCACGGAAAAGTCGCGAGCCGACCTGGCCTATGCTAAAAAAATCAACACCGAGGCAAGGGAAGAGTATTACCAGGCTCAGCGCAAGTATGCCGAAGCTGCGGATAAGAATCACGGACTCACCACGCGTTCGGCCGCCATCGAGCTCGAACGCATGCAGAACGAGAGCGCCCTCGCCTTCAATCTCTACAACAGCACCTCCCAGCAGGTGAAGCTCGCCGAGGCAAAGGTGCAGGAGAGTACGCCCGTGTTTGCCATAGTGCAGCCGTCGACAGTGCCGGTAAAGCCGTCCAAGCCGCGCAAGGCGCTGATTCTCGTGGGATTCGTGTTCCTGTCGGTAGTTGCCGCGTGTGCCTATATCCTGTTTGTGCCCGGCCTCATGGCCTCCTTCCGCGCAAAGCGCAAGGAGACAGAAGGCGCAGAGGAGTAAGCGATAGCAAATCTCACCCCAAAAAGCACTGCGGGATGGAGCGACTGATGCATTATGTGTGGCAACATCGCCTGGTGCTTGCAAGCGACATGGTCACCACCGACGGCGACCGTGTGGAAGTGTTGGACCCCGGTGTGCTCAACGAGGACGCCGGGCCCGACTTTTTTAATGCCAAGGTGCGGATAGGCTCCGAAATGTGGTGCGGAAACGTGGAGATGCACCTCCGTGCCTCCGATTGGAGCCGGCACGGCCACGACGAAGATGCGGCCTATCAGTCGGTGATTCTGCATGTGGTCGGTGCCGAAGACTGCCGGGTAGTGGTGGCAGGCGGCAGGAAGCTGCCGCAGATGGTGATGAGATGTGCTCCGGATTTTCATGAGCGCTACAAGGCCATGGTGGACAAGCCCACCGACCGGCTCGCCTGCTACAGCGAGCTGTCTGAAACGCCCGGAATATACGTCACCGACTGCCTCACTGCTATGGCCTTTGAGCGCCTGTATGAGAAGGCCGACAGGGTAATCGAGCTGAGCAGGCGTCTTCTGGGTCAGTGGCACGAGGCTGTGTATGTGACTATGGCCCGCGCATTAGGATTCGGGCTGAACAGCGAGCCCATGGAGAGGCTGGCGCTGTCGGTGCCCCTGCGCTTTCTGCTCAAGCACCGCGATGCCCTGGAATCTGTAGAGGGGCTGCTTTTCGGCCAGGCCGGCCTGATACCGCCTCCCGACCCGGAAGAAGACGGGCACGTGACGCTCCTACGCTCCGAGTACGAATTCCTGAGCCATAAATTCCGTCTGCAGGCGCCGCAAGACATCATCTGGCGAATGTCGCGCACGCGTCCGCAGAACTTTCCCCACAGGCGCATAGGCGCCCTCGCGGCAATGGTGCACGAGGGTTTCGGGATTGCGTCGAGAATAGTGTCGGTTAAAAACGCGCAGGATGCCCGCGACCTGTTCAACTATAAGGCCACGTACTATTGGGGCGGCCGATATCAGTTTGGCGGAAAACCATGGGTGAAATCCACCGACCTGTTCAGCGCTTCGAGCATCGACATCTTGATAATCAATGTGGTGGCTCCGGCCCTTTACGCCTACGGCCTGCTATATGGCGAGCCCGACAAGCAGGAGCTTGCCGTGGCCCTTCTCGAAGACCTGCCCCCCGAGCGAAACCGCATCACGCGGCTCTTTGAAGAAGCCGGGGTGAAATGCCCGGATGCATTCATGTCGCAAGCCATGGTGCAGCTGCGCCGCAAATACTGCGAGTCGCGCAAATGCCTCTATTGCCGCCTGGGCCACCATTTTTTAAGTAATAAAGCTAAGTACCGTCCCGGCGACGGAATCGTGAGATGACACAGTTTCTACAATCCCATCATTTGCTGGGCCTTGCTATCGGCCTGTGCACCTTCCTGATAATAGGGCTGTTCCACCCCGTGGTGATAAAGTGCGAATATCATTTCGGCACACGCTGCTGGTGGTGGTTCCTGCTCCTGGGCATCGCCATGCTGGCAGCCTCGGTGGCTGTCCTGGACGTGTTCTGGTCGTCGGTGCTCGGCGTCACGGCCTTTTCATCGTTCTGGACAATACTCGAGATATTCGAGCAGCGCGAGCGAGTGCGAAAAGGATGGTTTCCAGCCAATCCCAAAAGAAACACACCCGGCAAATAGCATTGCCGGGCGTGCCTTGTAGGATGGGGAATCGGGGTCAGTCGGCCTCTTCCGTGCCGGCAAATTCCATCAGGAAAGCCTTGATGAAATCGTCGATGTCGCCGTCCATCACGCCGCCCACGTCGCTCGTCTGCCAGCCCGTGCGGTGGTCCTTCACGCGGCGGTCGTCGAAGACGTAGCTGCGAATCTGCGAGCCCCATTCAATCTTCATTTTTCCGGCCTCCACTTTGGCCTGCTCCTGCATGCGGTGCTGGAGCTCCTTGTCGTAGAGAATGGACCGCAGCTGCCTCATGGCGTTTTCCTTGTTCTTGGGCTGGTCGCGGGTCTCGGTGTTTTCGATGAGAATTTCCTCCTTCTCGCCGGTGTAGGGGTCGGTGAACTGATAGCGCAGGCGCACGCCCGATTCCACCTTGTTCACGTTCTGACCGCCGGCACCGCCCGAGCGGAAAGTGTCCCACGACAGCAACGCCGGGTCTACGCGCACCTCGATAGTGTCGTCCACCAGCGGAGTCACAAACACCGAAGCAAATGAAGTCATGCGCTTGCCCTGGGCATTGTAAGGCGACACACGCACAAGGCGATGCACGCCGTTCTCGCTCTTGAGGTAGCCGTAGGCAAAATCACCCTCCACATTGATGGTGCACGATTTTATGCCGGCCTCATCGCCATCGAGGATATTGGCGATGCTCGTCTTGTAGCCGTGCTTCTCACACCAGCGCAGATACATGCGCATCAGCATCGAAGCCCAGTCCTGGCTCTCCGTGCCGCCGGCGCCCGAGTTAATCTTGAGCACAACGCCCAGCTTATCCTCCTCGCGTCGCAGCATGTTGCGCAGCTCCAGATTCTCGATCAGCCCTACGGCAGTGGCATAGACGGCATCAAGTTCGGCCTCCTCCATGAGACCCTCCTTCACCATCTCCCAGGCCACCTCCAGCTCGCCGCAAGCGGCATCCACTTCCTGATAGCCATCGATCCAGTGCTGCAAATCCTTGATTTTCTTCATCTGAGCCTGCGCCTCCTTCGGGTGCTCCCAGAAATCGGGCACATGCGTGCGCAGCTCCTCCTCTTCTACCTGAATTTTCTTGCTGTCGATGTCAAAGATACCTCCTCAGCGCCAGCTTGCGCTCAAAAGTCTCTTTTAATTGTTCCTGAGTAATCATGTCTAAAACAGTTTTTTCAAAAAATATTTGCAAATATACGCAAAACATGCGTTATATTCAAAAATAATCACTAACTTTGCACCGCAAATCAGCAAAGGAGTGATGCTCGAGTGGCTGAAGAGGCACGCCTGGAAAGCGTGTATGCCCCAAAAGGGCATCCCGAGTTCGAATCTCGGTCACTCCGCTTTGAAGAGAGGTGTTTTCACCTCTCTTTTTTTACGAAGCCACCCAAAGCGATAGTGGTATTTGCCGAAATTGTTTGAATGGGCATAGCCATCTCAGCAATTCCCCCCATTTTTTCCTTTAAGTCACCGATTGAGTTTTCGATTTGTTTTATTCTCCCCACGTCGGTCTTGGCCAGCTCGGCGTTCATGCCGCCAACGGATGCGCTCACCACATCGGTGAGCACGGCGGCGCGCTCGGCCTCGGTGCCGTATTTGAGAATCTGCTCCTGCACGTCGTCGAAGGTGTAGCCGTAGCGTTTCAGCGCGCCCGTCTGGCCGTCCATCACCTTGCCCAGCATCGTGGCGATCTGCGCGGCGTTTTCCTGTGAGGCCGTCAGGCCGTATTGCTGCGCCAGCATGTCGTTCATCACCGGGATGAGTTGCTCGAGGCTCTCTTTCTCGCTCAGATAGGTGGCCAGCTCCTGGGCGCCCGCCAGCTGCACCTCGTCGCCTATCACGCCGAGTTCCTGCTGCGCCGCGCACAGGTCCTTGATGCTTTGAATTTGCTCGTCGGTGGCAGCCATGGTGTTGCGCATGTTCACCGCCAGCTTCGTCTCCGCTTCTATCTGCAATTGATAGAGCCCGGTGAGCTGGCCGAGCGCGCCCTGTATCTCCGTAATGGCGGAGGTTACATGGTCTATGGTTTTGCCCACCGCGGCGTAGTTTATAAAGGCTTTATCTAATTTCTCGGCCTCCGTGACAGTGGCCCCCATCACCTTGCGCAGGGCATCGGCGTCGACGGCCAAACGCTGGATGCCGTCGGCTCCCTCAATAATAAAACCTATCGAAATCGCGCTGTTAGATGCCATTTTTTGCAAACTTATTTGTTGGTTTGTTTGTTATTTGTTATATTTGCCACGCAATTAAATTTTACTGTGATGATCGCTCTTAAAATCTTGTTTCTTATATTGGGCTTGATATTTATGTTTTCGGCTATTTTGGCCTTATGCCTCATATTTTTCGGAGCTTACGCTCTTGCTGTAAGCAACGACGACACCGGAAGGATAAGCGACGCAGAAGCGGTGGCTGCCATATAGCCCCTCATCCGATTCTTAGCCTGGGGCGGCTTGCGCGTCGAGCCATGCCTGGGCGGCCTGCTCGCGCGGGCTCAGCTCGATCACTCGTGCCCCTTTTGCCCTCTCGGCCTCTAATTTCCGGCGCGTTGCCGCCGACGATAGCAGCACCCCGCCGCCGAAGATGCCCGTGGGGTGGCCTTCCAGCCTCGAGATGAAGGCGCACTCCCGGGCGCTGAAATCGACGTTCACGCCCTGCGTGCATATCTTGCCCGGCCGCGCGCTCGAGGTGACGCACGCGGGATATTCGAGCGCCGTGGCGGCTTTCGTCTTCCGGCCGAGCGCGTCAAGGCGCCGGCACAGGTCGCCGGCCACGCGGATGAGCGGCTAGCCGCCCAGCATGTTCGTGACAAACGAGGTGCTCACGTCCGCGCCGTTTTCATACACCACCCGCGCGTTGCACACGATGAACGTGGCGCCCTTGAGCGATTTGGCCACGGGGCCGAACAGGGTGAGATGGTTGGCAAACAGGAAATACGGGATGCCCCGGGCATGGTAGAAGCGCAGTATCGCCGCCATGCGGGAGAACGGCGGATTGTCGATCACCACAGCCCCCGGGGGATAGTCGAAGGTCTCGTAGTCGCCACCGGGCCAGAACGGCCGTAGCACCTGCACGCCCTGCAGCGGCATCACCTGCTCGTCGACGTAGGCGAGCACGGCATCGTACACCGCCGGCGGCGTCATGCAGTCGTCGGTGGTGCGCTTGGGCTTGAATTTCTCCACGAAGCCCTCGTAGTCGTTGTATTTCTTTTTGTCGGCCATAGAATTATTGCTTTATAAGTTTCTCGAAGCGCTCGAGGCGCTGCGCGGCCGTGAGCGGCGCAGGCTCCGGGCGCGCGGCATTCTCTCGCGAGGGGCGGGTGTCCCACGGCAGCGGCAGCAGCTGCCGCGGGGTGGTGCGTCGGCGCAGATGGGGCTGCACGGCCACGGGGGCCGCCAGGCGCGTGCGCTCCCAGGCATCGCGATAGTGGCTCTCCTCGCGCCGGTTCGTATCGGTGTCTGCCCCTTATTCATTATGAGGCCGGTGATATAGGTGTTTGCTATTCGGGTGATTGTTGGACCGCTATGCGGCCCTTACTTATAGAGTTCTTTTTATTACCACAAGCTGCGCACGGCTCTGCCGCGCTTGCATGTGGCTATGTACGTTGGGCGGCTCTGCCG
>CAYUUN010000023.1:0-9446 GCA_964447895.1 uncultured Bacteroides sp.
ACATCGGCTATGAAAGAGTTACAAGACAAATTATCTGCTTACAAGTCCTCCACTCCTTCACGTTGGAGGGAAAAGGCTGTAGAACGTCAGGCAAACAAGGAATGGCTGCGTTATTCTCAAAAAATAGCCATGATGATGCTTGATAAGATGGAAGAACTGGGAATTACACAGAAAGCCGTGGCAGAACGCATGGGCTGCTCGCAGCAATACATCTCGCGAGTGCTTAAAGGATCAGAAAACCTCAGTATTGAAACTATCTTCAAGATTGAATCAGCACTCGGTTTGCAGATTCTGGAAGCGGCATTTGCCCTGCGTTAATGAATTGGTGAACTATAGGATAAAAGTTAAAGTGAACCCTCGGGCTTGCTAAGGCGCCTGATATTGAGCAACTTCGCGTTATCGAAGCCAGAGGGTAAAGACGGCAAAAATTGTTGCCGGGGGAAAGAATAAAATATCGATACCAACTCGTTCACAAGTAAAAAAACGCGTTTGTTTCTTATTGATGCTGCGACACTTGTAGTGTTAGGTTAAAACCCTCCATTTCCACTATGAGGGTCGGGCAGATTTCGGACCACGCAACACATAAACAAGTCTTATCGCCTTCGGGCGCTTTGCTGCGCAAAAAAACCATCTCAACCTCCCGGCCTCAGAGCACGCAATGCAGGCTCGCGCCCGGTCGAAGTCTTTCCGGGGAGGTTATTCCTTAATGGTGTCGGAATTCTGATTATAGGCTTTTGCCACACACTTCCATTCCCCGTTTAGTTTGAGCAACAGCAGGAAGTCGGTGAAGTCGATGCGGTCGCCCCAGCCCTCTTCAAGTACGCGCACAACTGCCACAGTTTCTTCTACTGCAAGCACATCGATGCGGGCCTTGAAATTGTCGCCGGCGCCCACTGAATCCACATTGCGGTAGAATTGCTCGATAGAGCCGTGTTCCAATACGCCGTCAAGCATGCCGAACAGTACGGCATCTTCCGTGAAAAGAGTCTTGGCGTACTGGCTGTTGCCTTCGGCCACGCTTTTTACGAATTTCTCAGCAGCTGCTGCAACTGCCTCATATTCCTTAATTTCGTTTCTCATGTGTTTGTGCTATTTTAGTTTGATTTTCCTGGCGCAAAATTACCAAGATACCGTATATATGTCAAGTACCGAAAAATTATTCATATACTGAAAAAATATTCAGTATATGATTTTTCGGCTGTATTTCTTAATTTTGTATGTTGTAAATTTATTATATGGCCTACGTAAAGAAAATCCCTGTAGATCTCGATTGTCCGCTGAGGCTCACCATGAGTCTGATCGAGTCAAAATGGAAATCGTGCATACTCGACGAGCTCCGCAGCGGCGCACCCTTGCGCCCGAGCGAGATTCACAAGTGTCTTCAGGAGGCGGCTCCCCGGGTGCTCGACATGCAGCTCAAGGAAATGGTGGATGATGGTCTTGTTGAGAAGCATATATATCCCGAACTTCCGCCGCGGTCAGATTACAGGATAACCGAACTTGGCAAGTCTCTGCTTCCCATCATAGATTCCATGCTGCGTTGGGGCGAAGAACACTTTTCCCTTTTTGAAAAGAAATATGGGAAGAATGGCCAATGAAGGGCCTTGACGGATTTGGCATAGGTGATTGTTTGTGTCCCGTCGGGCCCGTAGCGACCCGAGACATCCTGATTGCAGCTCCCGGCCGGGGATTCAGGGCTTTACTTCATCGAGGTCGATGAGGTGGTGGATGAGGGCGAAGATCACGAGGCCGGCTGAGGAATGGATGCCCAGCTTGGCGCTGATGTTGCGGCGGTGGGTGGCCACGGTGTGAACGGAGATGCACAGCGCGTCGGCTATCTCTTTGTTGGCTTTGCCGTGGGCTATGCCGCGCACGATGTCTTTCTCGCGTTCGCTCAGGGTGTTGAAGGCGTCGTCGCGGGCCGGCGTTTCTTCGTCGCCACCGGCGTCAGGTGCTCCGGGCAGTGTGCTCTCGAGGCGCTCGACGGCCGGCACGAACAGGCGGTTTTCCACTTCGAAATGGGCCATGAGGTCGCGCTCACACATGATGATGTCGAAGAGGGCGGCGCTCAGGCGCGCGTTCTCGCGCTGCTTGTAGTGGTAGATGAAGATGTCCTTTAGCTCGTTGAGCTTCTCGGCCATTGGGCCGTGGCCGGCAGTGAAGCGGCCTATGCAGAAAGCATCGTCGGCACGCCCGGCGAGCAGTCCCTCCACATAGCGGAAAATCACGTCGTTTTCGTGGGCCATGTGGTTTTTCACCTCCTCCACATAGTCGTCGAAGAAGCGGATGAGCAGCAGCGACACCTCGTTGGTGCTCGAATAGTTTATGCCCTCGATGAGTAGGTGGCGGATGCGCGGCAGCGTAACGTCGAGAAACGAGGTGTGGGCACGCTTGAGGTAGCCCATGAGCGATGTGAGCTCCACGGCCTCGGCATCCACGCCGTAGCCGCTCAGCAGGTTGCACACGCTCAAGAAGGTGCCGGTGTCTACGCCGTTTTCGGCGCACACCTGGCGCACAGGGCGGTCGCCGAAACCGAAGGCGATGTCGAAGCGGCTGATGGCGGGCAGCAGCATGGCGTTGTCGCGGATGAGCTCGCGCATTGTGTTTGTGGGCATATACCCCTGGCTCTTATCTATCATAGCGCTGCAAAATTACTAAAAAACAATTAGCCGCCCAATACCCTGTTGTGGGTATAGGGCGGCTGCACCCGCCTTCCGGCCACCGCCTCCCCGCACGTTTTGCTAATCAAAACAGGGTAGGGGGGGGCGGCTCCGCAGCTGTTCAATACGGAGGCCGGACGGGGGAGGGGGTCATTCGGTGCGGAGGTGGTCGACGGGGTTGGCTGTGGCGATGCGGCGGCTGTCGAGCACCACGATGAGGAGGATGAAGACCATGAGCACGGCCAGGGCGGCAAGCATGGACAGGGGCGAGAGGGACACCCGCGTGGTGAACTGGGCGAGCCAGGCGCGCCCCGCGGCCACGGCGAGGACGCCGCCTGCCACAAGCGAGGGCGCGGCCACGGCGGCTGTCTCGCGGCACAGCATGGCCACGATCGAGACCGAGGAGGTGCCGGCCACCTTGCGGATGGCTATCTCGCGGGCGCGGCGCTGCACCTCGTCGGTGACGAAGCCGGTGAGGCCTATCAGGGCTATGGCGAATATCACGAGACCCACCACCAAGACCGAGGTGCCGAAGCGCTTGACGGGCTCCATGAAGGCGCGGATGATCTCCTCGTAGGGGGTGACGTACACTTCGGCCCCGGGGGCGGCCCGGTCGATAATCTGCTGTATCTGCGCCAGTTTTTCCGGCGAGAGGCGGTCGAGGCGGATGTAGAGGTGGTTCATCACGCGGTTGCCGGCCGAGAAGATGGCTGCCCCGCGGGTGTCGGCCGGTTCGGTGCCGGGCGCCAGGCGTACGAAGGTGCGGTAGCGGTCGTTGCCTATCCACTGGTCCCGGCCGTCGTAGGCGAAGTGCCCGATGGAGCTGAGGCTCAGGTAGATGGGGTTGCGGCCTATCGACGTGTTGAGGGGGAAGTCGTCGTACACGCCGCCTATCGTGACCATATACTTCTCGGAGAACGAGGGCGCGCAGATGCGGGCGCCCAACACGTCGCCGCCTATTTTTTCGGCCAGCGAGCGCGGTATCACGCAGGTGTTCTCGAGCTCGAGCGATGTGGCGAGGTCGCCGGCCACGGCGCCGGCGCGGAACACGTCGAAGAAGCAGCTGTCGGCCAGCTTGATGCCGCCGGTGGCGAACACCCGGCCGTCGTCGGTGCGCACGGCCGTGCCCTCGTCGAGCAGCGAGGTGTAGCGCGTGGCGGCTTCCACCTGGGGCACGTAGCGCCGCAGGCCGGGGCCTATGGCGCCGGGTGTCTGGTCGTACTCGCTTCTCTCGTCGCCGGCCAGGGCGCTCTCTGCTGCGATGAAGATGCGCCCGCTGTCGGGGAAATGTGTGTCGTAGGTGTTCTCGAAGTACACCCTGGCCACCAGCAGGAAGCCTATGGCGAGGCCTATCGTGAGGCAGAATATCTTGATGAGATTCCGCCTCAGGTCGGAAGTGAAGAATTTCAGCATGGCGCGTTCACATTCGTTCGTTCAGGGTCTCCACGATCTGGCCGTCGAAGAGGTTGATGATATAGTCGGCGTTCATGGCGTCCTTGCGCGAGTGGGTCACCATGACTATCGTGGCGCCCTCGCGGTGTAGCTCGGATAGCAGGGCCATCACCTCGGCGCCGTTGCGGGAGTCGAGGTTGCCGGTGGGCTCGTCGGCCAGGATGAGACCCGGGCGGGCCACTATGGCGCGTGCTATGGCGGCGCGCTGCTGCTGGCCGCCGGACAGCTGGGTGGGGTAGTGGCGGCTGCGGTGGGCTATGCCCATGCGCTCCATCACTTCGTCCACGCGCCTGCGCTTTTCGGCGGCCGACATGTCCAGATTGTTGAGCGGCAGCATGATGTTGTCGCGGATGTTCATTTCATTGATGAGATTGAACGACTGGAACACGAAGCCTATGCGGCCCTTGCGCCAGCGCGTGCGCTCGCTCTCGCGCAGGTGGCCCACCTCCACGCCGTCCAGGCAGTACTGGCCGGTCGTGGGATTGTCGAGCAGGCCCAGGATGTTGAGCAAGGTTGACTTTCCGCAGCCTGAGGGGCCCATGATGGCCACGAAATCGCCGTCGGCTATTTCGAGCGACACATTGTCGAGGGCGCGGGTGACGACGCTGTCGGTGCGGAACACCTTTCCGAGGTTCTTGATGCTTATGTTCATGATTGTGGCTATTTTATGATTATTTTGTCGGCGTTGTCGAAATTGGTGTATGAGCTCACGACCACTTTCTCTCCGGGTGCAAGACCTGCCGTCACTTCATAGTAACGCGGATTTTGCCTTCCTATTTTGATTTCTCTCCTCGAGGCCGCCTTTCCGTCGCTGTCGAGCACGTAGATCCACTTGCCGCCGGTCGTCTGGAAGAATGGCCCGCGGGGCACGGTCACGGCCTCGGCCGGTTCGCTCAGGGTGAGGTCGACGGGGTAGCTCTGGCCCACGCGCAGGGCTCCGTCGCCCTCTATGGCGAGGTCGGCGCGGAAGCGGCCGTCCGCCACCTCCGGATACACTTTCGTCACCTCCACGGCCAGCTCGCGGTCGTTGCGGCGCGCCGTGCCGCGCAGGCCCGGGGCCACGCGGTCGATGTAGTGCTCGTCGATGCTGGCGGCAAGCTTGTAGTTGTCGAGAATGTTGATCTGGCCCACCCGGCTGCCGGCGGGGATGTTCTGGCCCAGCTCGGCGTCGAGGCTGCCCAGCTGTCCGCTGTGGGTGGCGCGTATGTTGAGGTTGTCGGCGCGGCTGCGCACGAGGGCGAAGTTTTCCTGCATGTTGTGCAGGCTTTCCTTCATCATGGCCACCTGCACGCTGCGGTAGAGCGAGTCCTGGCGCAAGCGGCTGCACAGCAGGTCGTAGTTCTCGCGGGCCAGTTCGTAGTCCTCGCTCGCCTTCAGGAATTCCTCGCGCGATGTGAGCTGTTCCGAGTATAGCGCCTGTTGCTGCTCGGCCTCGCGCTTCTTGCGGTTCAGTTCCATGCGTGCGGCCAGCATGTCCTGCTTCACCTGCAGGCGCTCTTTCTCCATGGCTATCTCGGTGTCGCGCAGCATGTTCTGCTTTTCGGCGAGCTGCGACTCTGAGTCGAGAATCTGCTGGCGCAGGTTGGGATTGTGCAGCGTCAGGATGATGTCGCCTTCGCTCACCATCTCGCCTTCCTCCACCCACTTGCGCGCTACGATGCCCGATTCGAGGGCCGACACCTGCACCACCACTCCGGTCTCCACCTTGGCGCTGAGGCGTATGTAGTCGTTGAACTCGGTGGCTTCGGCCTCGGCTATCACGAGGTTGTCCCTGCTCGTCGCCACGGTGGAGACGCCCGAGCGCCTGACGGCCCACACTACGCCTCCGGCTAGCACGGTGGCAATGAGCACGGCCGGGGCGTATTTCCTGAGCGCAGGATACTTGCGTTTGATTTCAGTGTCCATATTTCAGTCCTTTATTAGCTTCCGGCCCTGGTAGTAACCGGCGGTGATTTCGCTTATTTTCAGTTGTATGCGCTTGCCCTCGAGGTTGGCCCCGGCGGTGGCCAGGCGCGCGCCCGCGGTGTAGAGGTCGATGGCCGATGCGCTTCCCAGCTCGTATTTTCGGCGCGTGGCGCCGTAGGCGGCCTGCTCGGCATCCAGGCGCCGCTCTGCCGCCAGGAGCTCGTCGCGGGCGGCTGCGAGGTCGAGCAGGGCACGCAGCCTGAGATTCTCCACGTCGCAGCGCACCTGCTCGAGCCTCGTGCGGCGCGATTCGAGCTCGATGCGTGCCTTCCTCACCCGCGCCGGGGTGGCCAGGCCGTCGAACAGCGGCAGCGACAGCGTGATGCCCACGTACTGGCCCATATTGTCTCTCCACTGGCGGCCGAAGTCCGGTGCCGGCGTGCCCGGCATCTTGAAATACGAGGTGGTGACGCTGCCCGTCAGCGAGATGCGTGGCGAGTAGGCACCCCGCGCGGCACGCAGGGCATATTCGCTCTCCCTCACGGCCAGCTGTGCCTCCGTTATCCTGGGATTGACCCCGAAGGAGTCGGCTGGCGTGTCGTCATCCACCTCCTCCACGAGCAGCAGAGGGGCGGCGTCCGGCGGCATCCCCATAAGCGAGCGTAGCTCCAGGTGGGCCTTAGCCAGGAGGTTGCGCTGGTTGGTCAGCTCGTATTCGTCGGTGGCCACTATGGCGCGCACCTCAGCCACGTCGGCCCCGCTTTTGGTGCCCGTCTGTTCGCCGCGCAGGGTGGCGTCGAGCTGGGCCCGGTCGCGTTGCAGCTGCTGCTCCATGCTTGTCACCATCGCGCGGCAGTAGCTCGCGTTGTAGAAAGCGCGTATCACCTCCATCGACAGCTCGTCTTCCTCGGCCCGGGCCCTTCCGGCCTCGCGGCGCATGGCCGCCCCGGCGGCTTTCAGGGTGTTGATGCTCACGAGGCCGTCGAAGAGCGGCAGCGAGAGGCTCAGGCCGAAAGCCGTGGCCACCGTGCGGTTGTTGTCGTACATGTTGGTCTCCGGGTCGATGTTGCGGCCGAAGCTCATGTTGCCCGATGCCGAGAGGCCCAGATAGGGCATCAGGCCCGCGGCGGCGATGCGCCTGTCGGCGGCCGCTGCTTCAGTGGCGTAGCGGTTGAGGCGGTTGGCCGGCGCGTGCTCGCGGGCATAGAGGAGGCAGTCGTTGAGCGTCATGCCGGCGGGCTCGGCCGCCGTCGCCGCCGTGGCTGTGGCGAGCAGGAGCAGGATGGCGGCTATTGCTGTTCTGGTGGTTCGGTTCATCGCTTGTGCTTGCTGGTTTGTGGCGCAAAGGTAGGGTGCAAGAGGCACAGCGGCGAGCGCTTTCGCAGCAAAGGCATTTTTCAAGAGCCATTTTGTATGAATTTTAGGCGAGGTGTATGAAAATTAGACAGCGGCCCCGCCCGCAGCCGTCGTTTTTCGGGCAAGGCGTTGACAGATGCGCGGCTTTGTAGTATATTTGCAATATGAAAATCCTGATTATCGACGACAACCAGGCCCTGCGCACCGCCCTGCGGCTTGTGCTCTCGGCCCATTTCGACGACGTGGTCACGGCCGGCGACCCCACGTTGCTGCCCGCGCTGCTGCAGGCCGGCGACGTGGATGCCGTGCTGCTCGACATGAACTTCGGCTGCGGCCGGCTCGACGGCGCCGACGGCATGTTCTGGCTGCGGCGCATCCGGGAGGCCGCCACCCCTCCGGCCGTGGTGCTCATTACGGCCTTCGGCGACGTGGCCCTGGCCGTGGAGGCGATGAAAGCCGGCGCCCACGACTTCGTGACCAAGCCCTGCGACAACGGCGAGCTGATAGCCAAGCTCAACGCCGCCATCGCGGCCAATACGGCCGCGCGCCGAGAGGCCGCCTCCGTGAGTCGCGCCCGCGAGATCGAGCAGCGCGACGCGCGCCTGAGCCACATGACGCTCGACGCCCTGAAGGCCCACCACATCCGCGAGACGGTGGCCGCCTGCGGCGGCAACCTCAGCGAGGCCGCCCGCCGCCTGGGCATCAACCGCCAGACACTCTACAACCTGCTGCGCCGCCCATGAAACACTTCAGCCTGCGTCTCGCCCTTCTCCTTCTTGCCATCGCGGGATTCGCCGCGGGCGCCGGCGCGCTCTTCGCCCGCGGCCTCTGGGCGCCCGCCACGCTCGCCGCCATCGCGTCGCTGATAGCCGCGGCCATGCTTGTGGCCCTGGTGCAGCGGCTGGCCACCGTGGTCACCACCTTCATGAAAGGCATCCTCGCACGCGACACCACCCTGCGCTTCGACTTCGGCCGCCACGACCCCATGCTGGGCGATGCAGCCCGCGACATGGACACCCTGGCCCGCATATACCACGAAAGCAGCAGCCAGCTCGAGACATCCAAGCTCTACTACGACCGCATCCTCAAGGTGATGACCCACGAGATGCGCAACCACGTGGCCCCCGTCATCGCCATCACCTCCCACGTGGCCGACAACCCCGCCCGCTACCCCGACGCCGCCTCCCTGCGCGAGGTCGTGGCACTCATCCACACCCAGAGCACCGGCATCCGCCGCTTCCTCGACGCCTACTATCGCCTCACCCATCTGCCGCCGCTCGCGCCCGAGACCATCTCCGCCGCCGCCTTCACGGAGCGCATAATGCAGCTGCTGCCCGGCGAGCTTGCCGCGCGTGGCCTTGCCCCCGGCGTGTGCCGCTTCGACGTGGCCCGGGGCATGCAGCTCACCGTCGACGTGGCCCTCATGACCCAGGTGATGCTCAACCTCCTGCGCAACGCCCTCGATGCCGTGGCCGGCGTGGAGCATCCCGCCGTCGCCGTCACAATGTCGCTCGCCCAGGGCGCCCCACGCATCACCATCGCCGACAACGGCCCCGGCATCCCGCCCCGCGACATCGAAAACCTCTTCCAGCCCTTCTACACCACCAAGCCCGGCGGCAGCGGCGTGGGCCTCGCCCTCAGCCGCCAGATAGTCCGCCGCCACCGCGGCGACCTCACCCTCCTCCCCGCCCGCCCCACCACCTTCGCCATCTCCCTCCCCCCGTCACCCCACAATTAGATGATGGAAAAACTCGCGCCGAGGCGCAGAGAAAATATATGAGTTGTTTAGATTCAGCAATGAAGAGCGTCTCCGACGCTCCCCATTGCTATCATATAATCTCTGCGCCCGCTATTGAATAAATATGTGTCCTGAAGCCACGTGCGCAGCCCCCGCGTAGCGAAAACTCCGCGTAGCGGGGTGTCGAAGTTAGCCTATGGCAAGTACCGCATTAGCGGTGCGCAGCCATAGGTCCATGCCCGCCCCCAACAAAAAAACTCCGCGTAGCGGGGTGTCTTGAGAATCGAGGGTTCAGCAGATAAATGGTGCGCCGCGGGGCGGCCAACACCCGGGAA
>CAYUUN010000023.1:9546-34410 GCA_964447895.1 uncultured Bacteroides sp.
ATATGGATAGTGATATACAAGAATATGAGCCGATTCTCACGCCTGATGGTGTGGAGCGATTTCTGGCCGGACCGTGGGTGCCAGGAATAGGTCCGGCATTTGCGAGGCGGCTCGTGGAGAAGTTCGGCACCGATGCCATCCGTGCGCTCGTTCAAGAGCCTGAGCGGGTGATGGAGGTCGCGGGCCTGGGCGAGGCCAGAGTGCGCGCCGCCTCCCTGGCTCTTGCCCGGTTGCAGCATCCCCTCGAACTGCTTGTGTTTCTGTGCTCCTGCAATCTGTCCGATGAGCTCATAGAGCGTATCCTCGGCAAGTATGGCAAGAAGGCTGCCAAAGTAGTGATGACCGACCCTTACTCGATGGTGGAGAATGTGTGGCAACTGTCGTTTTTCGTGGCCGACAAGATAGGCCGCGCGCTCGGCATCCCGCCCGCCGACCCGCGCCGACTGCAGGCAGCTCTCGTGGGCGCCGTGAAGCATTTCGCCGAGCAGGGACACCTCTTTGCCACACCCGAGCAGGCTGTGGAGCGCGCTGCGGAGATGGCGAGGGTCGATGAGCAGGAGGTGCGTCGTGAGATTCCGGCTGCGATAGATTCCGGCCGACTCGTGGAGAGCAGGGGAGGACTGTATCTTCCCGTGTTTTATAAAGCCGAGAAGGAGAGCGCGAGCAAGATTCTCGCCCTGAGCGAGATGGAGATGCCCCGCCTTGATGTCGAAGCTATTCCCCGGCGCACCCGCTCCCGGCAACCATATAGCCCCGAACAGACCGATGCAATACTGCGCACGGTAAATTCTCCCGTGATGGTGCTCACCGGCGGCCCGGGCACGGGGAAGACCACCGTGCTCGGCGGCGTTATCGACGCACTCGAGCGGCAAGGCAAGCGCGTGGTTCTCGCTGCCCCCACAGGTCGCGCCGCCAAGCGGATGGCGTCCCTCACGGGTCACGAAGCCACTACGATTCATCGCCTCCTCGGCTACCGTCAGGGCGAGGGCTATCATCGGCGCTTCATAGAGGCCGACGCGCTCATTATTGATGAGGGCTCGATGATGGAGCAGGTGCTCCTGAATCATCTGCTCGATGCCGTAAGGCCGGGCACGCAGATAATCATTGTGGGCGACGTAGATCAGCTGCCTGCCATAGGGGCCGGCGACGTGCTGCGCGACATGATAGCCTCGGGCGCCGTCCCGGTGGTCAGCCTTGAAAGCAATTACCGCCAGGCTGGCGGTAGCCTCATCGCCTCCGGTGCACGCGCCATACGCGACGGCGACCTACCTGTGTCCGATCCCTCGCGCGACTTCATTATCATCGAAGAAACCGGTCCCCGCGCCATACGCGAGCGCATCCTTCAGCTTGTCTCCACCGAGCTCCCGGCCCAGCGTGGAATCGCTCCCGCGGATATTCTTGTCGTCACTCCTCAGCAGGTGGGGCCGCTCGGCGCACGGGTGCTGAACGTCGACCTCCAGCAGCGACTCAATCCCGACGCCCCGGCCGTGATGCGCGGCACCACGGCTCTGAAGCTCGGCGACCCCGTGATGCAAACCAAAAATTCCCGCGACCGTGGCATCTATAACGGCGAGACAGGGCGCATCTCCGCCGTCGATCCCGCGGCCCGTACCATCGCCGTCACCTTTTCCGACGGCCGTACCTCCACCTATGGCCCCGGCGAACTGGGCGAGCTGACCCTCGCCTACGCCACTACCGTCCACAAGCTCCAGGGCTCGGAGACCCCCTACATGGTATTTCCCATCACCATCACCCACAAGCCCATGCTCTATCGCAACCTTCTCTACACCGCCGTGAGCCGCGCCACGCGCCTGTGCGTCCTCGTAGGCGAAAAAACCGCCCTCCGCCACGCCGTCGCCAGCAACCCCTCCATCTCCCGCAACTCCAACTTCCGCCACCGCCTCCGCCGCCCCTAACCCACACTCCGGAAATAATCAATTGGGCGAGCGAAAACAGCCTTGACCATAAAGCCATTGTCTCTAATTTCCGGCTCGGGTAGGCCGGACTTTTAAACTAACCTCTCATCAGCGTTGCTGCAGGCAGGGAGTTATTCTTGCATCGGTATGCGCGTGGTGGCGGGGATGGCGGCGGGGGTGGAGAGGGGGAGGAGCTGGGCGGGGGTGCAGGGCTCGGGGTGGGGGAGGAGGCCCGCGGCGGCGGCGAGGCGGCCGATGATTTCGGCGGGGGTGTGGCGGCTGCGCAGGGCGTCCATGGCCATGGCGCTGTCGCGTTTGCTCAGGCGCTGGCCGGCGGCGTTGCACAGCAGGGGCACGTGGGCATAGCCGGGCGGCTGCAGCCCCAGCAGGCGGTAGAGATAGAGCTGCTGGGCGGTGGAGAGCAGCAGGTCGCAGCCGCGCACCACCTGGGTGACGCCCATGGCGGCGTCGTCGACGGTCACGGCAAGCTGGTAGGCCCAGGCGCCATCGGCGCGCCGCAGCACGAAGTCGCCGCAATGGGTGGCGAGGTTGCACGACTGGGGGCCGAACACGTCATCGGTGAAGGTAATCTCGCTGTCGGGCACGTAGAGGCGCAGGGAGTGAGGCGCCTCGGGCTCCGGGGCAAAGCCGGGGAGCGACGCCGGGCGGCAATGGCCGCTGTAGACGATGCGTCCGTCGCTCTGGTGAGGGGCCTGGGTGGCCAGGATGTCGGCGCGGCGGCAGGTGCAGCCGTAGGTGAGGCCGGTGGCGCGCAGGCGGTCGAGGGCCTCGGCATAGACGGCCGAGCGCTCGCTCTGGCAATAGCTGCCGGCAGGCCCGGTGGCGTCGAGGCCGCCTTCGTCCCAGTCGAGGCCCAGCCAGTGCAGGTCGTCTTCGATAAGGCGTGCCCACTCGCGCTTGCTGCGCTGCGGGTCGAGGTCTTCGATGCGTAGCACCCATGTGCCCCCGGCGCTGTGTGCCGAGAGCCACGACAGCAGGGCCGTGAACACGTTGCCCAGGTGCATGCGGCCTGTGGGCGATGGGGCGAAGCGCCCTTTGGGAGGTGTGGCGGAAGTGTTCATGGATGCAAAATTACGGTTTTCGTGCGATATTTTGCGCTGTTCGCAAGATTTTCGATGTAATTGTTTAGCTTTACATCATGACACGCACACTCCGGCCCCGGCCGTGTCGTGTGGCAGGCAAACAATCCCGCGGCTGGATTGTTAATATTTCAAAGACATCGTCCGCAGCGCAGCCGAATCACATTATGCGGTGTCGCCCGGAATAGAAAGATCAAAAAACAAGTATATCATGGCAGACATAACCCCCCAAAGTAAAAACCCCCGGATGCAATCGCCGGCGTTCTCCACGCAGAACGTGCTGAACTTCCTGCACATCATCGTGCTGGTGCTCTCGGTGCTGCTGATAGTGACCATCTCGGTGGACACCTTCAAGAACGTGCAGTACAACAGCGAGCCCGAATTCGTGAAATTCGAGTTCTGGATCTGTATCGTCTTCCTCCTCGACTTTTTCTTCGAGATGGCCGTGGCGCCCAGCAAGGGAAAATTCTTCCTGCGAAACATTTTCTTCTTCCTGATTTCGATCCCGTATCTTGCCATCATGAAGTTCTTCAACGTGCACATCGGCGACATCACCGGCTATGTGCTTCGTTTCATGCCGTTTATACGCGGTGGCTACGCCCTGGCACTCGTCGTCGGATGGTTCACGAGCAACCGCGCCACAAGCCTGTTTGTAACATACCTGGCCACACTCATTGCCGGCGTGTACTTCTCGAGCCTCATCTTCTACGTGTTCGAGCACGGAGCCAATCCGCTCGTCAAAGACTATAACGACGCCCTGTGGTGGGCGCTCATGGACTGCACCACCGTGGGCTCCAACATCGTGGCCGTGACGCCCGTGGGCCGCGTTCTCTCCGTGCTCGTGGCCGCCCTGGGCATGATGATGTTCCCCATCTTCACCGTCTACATCACCAGCCTCATCACCAAATACCACAGCGCCAGCCACGACGACTCCAACGACCCCGGCGCCTACAGCGACCAATCCTGACGCCCCGCCCATACACAACGCCACCCGGAAGCGGCCATAGCCGCTCCCGGGTGGTGATGTATATAGTGCAGCCTCAGTTGATACGGACTTTGCGGGGTTGCGCAGCGCCGGCCGATACGATATAGACGCCGGGCTCGAGGGCGAGACTGCCGCATCCGTGCCACGAGCCGACGGCTCGGCCCTGCATGTCGAAGACATGAATCTCCACTGAGGAGTGAGCTTCCACCACGATATTTCCATCCATGGTCTTGATGTGTCAGCTTTCGGCATTGGCTTCGGCAATGCCCGCTAAAATCCAAGGGCGGGGCGCCGGCCCTTTGGTAAGGCGAGCTGGTTATACAAGTAGGCTTGAGAAAACAGCGCATCTCCGAAGCGCCGGAGCCTTTTGGGGTGGCTCCTCAGGCCTCGCTTCGCTCGACCTGAGGTTAAGGGATGTCGCGTCTCCGACGCTCTTTTGCTCCGATTTTCAGCTCTTTATATAATTCTCTGCGCCTCCGCGCGAGTTTTCTCCTTACGACTTAGCATATAGCTGAATAGTTATTTTATTTGGGGCGTGAGGGATTTTTTTGTTAATTTCGTGGATTGGATTGTTAAATTTAAGGATATGAAAGGTGAAATTGGGGCGGCGGAGATTGAGGGGCGGCTGGTGGCGCGGCGCAATGAGGAGCAGCGCGAGGTGCTGATGCGGTTTTTCAAGACGGGCGCGGGGCAGTATGGCGCGGGGGATTGCTTCCTGGGCCTGAAGGTGCCGCAGACGCGCGAGGTGGTGAAGGACGCGAGGTTGCGCGTGGCGCTTGAGGAAATCGTGCGGCTGCTCTATTCGAAGTGGCACGAGGGCAGGCTGTGCGGGCTGCTTCTGCTGGTGGAGGAAATGAAGGCTGCGATGCCCAAAAAAAGGGATAGCGCGGAGGTGCTGGCCGAAAAGGCGGTCCGGCGGGAGCAGGTTGCGCGCCTGTATCTGAGCCATGCGCGGCAGGCCAACAACTGGGACCTCGTGGATCTCTCTTGCCAGTATGTGCTGGGTCCTTATATCCGGTATTCCGATGTGGAGAGTATAGGGAATCTCTACCGGCTGGCCGAGAGCGACAATCTTTGGGAACAGCGCATATCGATTGTTACCACACTCGATTTCGTGCGGCATGGCGTGTTGGGCCCGTCGCTGAAAATCAGTGATATGCTGCTCGGCCATCCCCACGACCTGATACACAAGGCCGTGGGATGGGTGCTACGCGAGGTGGGGAAGCGGGACATGGACCTCCTGCGGGCGTACCTCGGCAAAAACAGCGGGCGCATGGCGCGCACCACCTTGCGCTACGCCATCGAGAAAATGAGCGCCGACGAGCGCCGCCGGTGGCTCAGTCGGTGAGGCGGTTGTGGTGCACGCGGTCGGGGTGCCACTTGTCCATGGGGGCGTGTGGTGCCTCGGGATGGCCCACGGGAATGAGGTTGAAGGGCACGATGCCCTCGGGGATGCCGAGCACGCGGGCCACGGCCTCCATGCGGTCGGGGTGGGGATAGAGGCAGGTCCACACGGCTCCGAGGCCCAGGGCGTGGGCTGCCAGCAGGATGTTTTCGGATGCTGCCGAGAGGTCCTGCTCCCACAGCGTGGCATCGTCGCCGTCGAGGAAGCGCTCGCGGTTGCCGCACACCACTATGGCCATGGGTGCATGGGCTGTCATCTTGGCGTAGGGGAGAGCGTCGGCCAGGGCGTCGAGCAGCTCGCGGCGGTCCACCACTATGAGCTCCCAGGGCTGGCGGTTGACGCCGGAGGGTGCGCTCATGGCTGCGAGGCACAGGGCCTCCTTCAGGGTGTCGTCAACGGTTTCGGTGGTGTAGCGGCGCACGCTGGTGCGCTCTATGATGTTTCTGTAGGCCGGATTGCTTGCCACAATCCGTGCGATTTCTTTATTGCTGTCCATAATTGTGATGTTTTATCTACTATGAGAATAATGCGCCGGGCGCAGGAATGTTCACCCTCACGGATTGAAGCGGTCTTTGTGGTAGAAGTTCATGATGTCGCGGGCGTGGCTAAGGGCAGTGGCCGCAGGGCTGTCCGGGCCGTCGAGGGCGGCGGCTTTTTCGTAGTCGGCAATGGCGGCGGCGTGGCGCTGCATGCGCCACAGCAGGCGTGCCCGCTGCATGAACAGCGCGGCGGTGGGGGCGACCGCGATAGCGGCGTTGAGGCGGGTGAGTTCGTTGTCCATGGTGCAAATGTAACGATTTTTTGACACTATTTGTATGGTGAAAAGGGTAATATTTAGTAAATTTGCGACATTAAGCTACCTCATTTCGATACCAAACAGTAAAGATTATGCATACTTCAGTGCTCAAATGCCTTCTGCCGGCCTTGCTGCTGGGCGCATGCACCTCTTCCAGTGATACTAAAGTGGCGTCGCCGGGCGGCGACATCAAGGTGGAATTCCGCCTCACACACCAGGGCGAGCCATCCTACTCCGTGGTTTATAAAACCGACACGATAGTGCGGCCCTCCACGCTGGGCTTCCTGCTGACCGACGGCAGCAAGCTCGCCGACAACTTCGTGGTGAAAGGCGTGGACCGCACCAGCTACAGCGGCAAGTGGGAGCCCGTGTGGGGCGAGAACGAAACCATCGACGAAGTGTACAACGCCATGACCGTGAAGCTCGAGCAGCGCAAGACGGGCTTCCTGATGAATCTGGAGTTCCGCGTGTTCGACGACGGCGTGGGCTTCCGCTATGTCTTCCCCGAGCAGACGACCGACTCGCTGTATGTGGCCGAGGAGCTCTCGCAGTTCGCCATGAGCGGCGACCACACCGCATGGTGGATTCCCGGCGACTACGACACCCAGGAATATGAATACACGGAGTCGCAGCTGAGCGGCATCCGCGCCAAGAACAGCAACGACCAGCCCGGCAACGTGTCGCAGACCGGTTTCTCGCCCACGGGCGTGCAGACGGCCCTGCTGATGCGCGACGAAAAGGGCACCTACATCAACATCCACGAGGCGGCGCTGATAGACTATCCCGCCATGCACCTCGACCTGAACGACACCACTATGGTGCTCACCTCGCACCTCACCCCTGGCATCCCGGAGGCCAAGGCCGAGATCAAGCTGCCTTTCTCCACTCCGTGGCGCGTTATAATGATAGGCTCCGCCACCGACATCCTGGCCACCGATATCATCTACAACCTCAACGAGCCCTGCGCGCTCGACGACGTGAGCTGGATACACCCCACGAAGTACATGGGCGTGTGGTGGGAGATGATCACCGGCAAGACGCAGTGGAGCTACACCAACGCCCAGGACTTCGACCTGGCCACGTTCGACTATTCCAAGGCGCGCCCCCACGGCCAGCATGGCGCCAACAACGACAACGTGCGCCGCTACATCGACTTCGCGGCCGACAACGGCTTCGACCAGCTGCTCGTCGAAGGCTGGAACATAGGCTGGGAAGACTGGTTCGGAAAAGAAAAGGAATATGTCTTCGACTTCGTGACGCCCTATCCCGACTTCGACCTCAAGGCCCTCAACGACTACGCCCACAGCCGCGGCATCAAGCTGATGATGCACCACGAGACCAGCGGCTCGCCCGCCAACTACGAGGCGCACATGGACACGGCCTACGCGCTGATGAACCGTTACGGCTACGACGCCGTCAAGAGCGGCTACGTGGGCAACATCCTGCCCAAGGGCGACACCCACTACAGCCAGCGCATGGTGCGCCACTACCTCGACGCAGTGAAGCGCGCCGCCGACCACCACATCATGGTGAACGGCCACGAGGCAGTGCGTCCAACGGGTCTGGCCCGCACCTATCCCAACATGTTGGGCAACGAGAGCGCCATGGGCACCGAGTACCGCAACATGAGCGTGCAGCACGAGACCATCCTGCCCTTCACGCGCCTGAAGGGCGGCCCCATGGACTTCACCCCCGGCATCTTCCGCATGGACATAGGCTCCTTCGTGCCCGGCAGCACCGAGCACAAGAAAGCCACCGTGGCCAATCAGCTGGGCCTGTACGTGACCATGTACTCGCCGCTGCAGATGGCCGCCGACATGCCCGAGCACTACGCCGAGAAGCCCGACGCCTTTGAGTTTATCAAGGAGGTGCCCGTCGACTGGAGCAAGAGCATCTATATCGACGCCATCCCCGGCCGCTACATCGTGGCCGCCCGCCGCGACAAGAACAGCGACTGCTGGTATGTGGGCGGCGTGAACGGCGAGCGTCCCTTCACGGCCAACGTGGACCTGAAATTCCTCGACCCCGAGCGCAAGTACGTGGCCACAATCTATGCCGATGCCGAAGATGCCAACGCCTACAGCAATCCCGAGGCCTATACCGTGACGGCCCGCACCGTGACGGCCGGCACGAAGCTGAGCATCCCCATGGCCACAGGCGGCGGCTTCGCTATCTCAATCAAGCCTTTAAACAGCAAATAACCTTTATATATCATGGAACTGAAAGAAAAAGTACATGCTGCGTTTGAGCAGCGTTTCGGCACCGACGGCACCTTCTATGCCTCGGCCGGCCGCATCAATCTCATAGGCGAGCACACCGACTACAACGGCGGATTCGTGTTTCCCGGCGCCATCGACAAGGTGATCATGGCCGAAATCAAGCCCAACGGCACCGAGACAGTGCGCCTCGTGAGCGTCGACTTCGACAACGCCTACTGCGAGTTCGGCCTCAACGAAGCCGATGCTCCCCAGCCCTCCTGGGCCCGCTACGTCTTCGGCGTGTGCCGCGAGATAATCAAGCGCGGCGGCCACGTCAAGGGCTTCGACGCAGCCTTTGCAGGCAACGTGCCCAACGGCGCCGGCCTCAGCTCGTCGGCAGCGCTGGAATCGTGCTTTGCCTTCGCCCTGAACGACCTGTTCAACGACAACTCCATCGACAAATTCGAGCTCGCCAAGATAGGCCAGAGCACCGAGCACAACTACTGCGGCGTGAACTGCGGCATCATGGACCAGTTTGCCAGCGTCTTCGGCAAGAAGGGCAACCTGATGCGCCTCGACTGCCGCTCGCTCGAGCATGAATACTTCCCCTTCAACCCCGAAGGCTACAGCCTGGTGCTGGTGGACTCGCGCGTGAAGCACGAGCTGGCCGACTCGCCCTACAACAAGCGCCGCGCATCCTGCGAGCGCGTGGCCGCACGCCTGGGCCTCGAGACCCTGCGCGACGCCACCCTGGAGGGCCTGAACGCCATCAAGAGCGACATCACCGCCGAAGACTACATGCGCGCCAAGTTCGTGATCGAGGAGAAGGACCGCGTGCTGGCCGTGTGCGATGCCCTGGTGGCCGGCGACTACGACACCGTGGGCCGCAAGATGTACGAGACACACGACGGCCTGAGCAAGGACTACGAGGTGAGCTGCGAGGAGCTCGACTTCCTCAACGACGTGGCCCGCGAGTGCGGCGTCACGGGTTCGCGCATCATGGGCGGCGGCTTCGGCGGCTGCACCATCAACCTGGTGAAGGACGAGCTGCGCGACGAGTTCGTGAAGACCGCCGTGGCCCGCTTCGCCGAGCGCTACGGCCACGAGCCCAAGATCTACGACGTAGTGATCAGCGACGGCGCCCGCAAGCTCTGAGGCCCCACGCGTCACTACACACACAAAAAGGCAGCCCCGCGGGGCTGCCTTTTTGTGTGTGGGATGTTTCCGGAATCAATATTCGTTGAAGGTGTCGCCCACGATGCGCAGGTTGCAGTCGCGGATGAACGAGAGGATGGAGTCTCTCACCTCGGAGGGGTCGATGTCGGCCTCGATGCGCTTGAGGGCGTTGTACACCGATGTGCTGCACTGGTAGATGTGGCGGTAGGCCTTGGCGGCGTCGTCGACGAGCTGGTCGCTGAAGCGGTTGTCGCGGCGCATCACGTAGGCATTCACGCCGTAGTACGTGGCAGGGTTGTGGGCGATGATCACGAAGGGGGGCACGTTGGAGCCTATGCGGCATCCGCCCTTGATGAGGGCGTAGCGGCCCACGCGCGAGCGCTCGTGCACGATGGCGTTGCTGGAGAGGATGACGCATTCGTCGATGTGCACGTCGCCGGCCACGGTGACACCGTTGCCCAGCACGCAGCGGCCCTCGATGTGCGAGTCGTGGCCTATGTGGCTTTCGGCCATGATGAAGTTGTCGTTGCCTATGTGCGTGCCGCCTTCGTGGTTGATGCCGCGGTTGATGATGACGTGCTCGCGGATGACGTTGTTGTCGCCGATGTGGCAGAAGGTTTCGTCGCCCTTCCAGCGGAAGTCCTGGGGGTCGGCGCCCACGATGGCACCCTGATACACCTTGTTTCGGGCGCCCATGCGGGTGCCGCGGATGATGCTGGCGTAGGGCATGATTTCACAGCCGGGACCTATTTCCACGTTCCGGTCTACGTAGGCGAAAGGATGGATTGTGACGTCGTCGGCTATCTTGGCCGAGGGGTCGACATGTGCGAGTGGACTGATCATAGCTTTTCGGTATTAGCGTCCGCCACCCAGGGCCTGGTAGAGGTTCACGATGGCCTGGGCCTGGGCCAGACGGCTGGATATGGCGTTCATTTGGGTTTGCAGCAGGTTGCTTTGTGCCGTGAGCACGTCGAGATAGGTGGTGCCGGGCTGGTTGTAGCGTAGCAGGTCGAGGCTGTATTCGGCAGCCTTCGTGAGGTTGCTCACCTGTTCTTCAAGATACTTCTCTTTCTCCACGCTCTTGGCATAGACCACGAGGGCGTCGCTCACTTCGGCGGCGGCGTTGAGCAGCGAGTACTCGAAGTTGTTCATGGCCTGCTGCTGGCTGGCCTTGGCGGCTTCGAGGCGGGCGATGTTCTGGCCGCGGGAGAAGATGGGGGCCACCAGCGAGCCGGCCAGCTGGTAGAACCAGTCGCCGGGATTCTTCACGAAGCTGCCCAGCAGGTTGGTGAAACCGCCGGCGGCGTTGATGGTGAGGCCGGGATAGAAGGCGGCGCGGGCCGAGGAGGTGGCGTAGTAGGCCACGGCCAGGCTGTGCTCGGCGGCCTCCACGTCGGGGCGCCATGCGAGCTGGCTCATGGGGATGCCCTCGATGGGGTTGAAGCCCACGTTGATGGCCACATCGCCGGTGGTGGCGAGCTCCGTGCCGGGCATCTCGTTGAGCAGCAGCGCCAGGGTGTTATTGAGCTTGTCGGCTGCCTGCTCGAGGTCGGTGATGGTGGCCAGGATGCCGTAGTACTGCGCGCGGCTCTGCACCACGGCGGCCTCCGTGACGTTGCCCACGAGTTTGAAATCCTCCATGGTGCTGACGGTGGTTTCCCACACCTTGGCGGTGCGGCGCGCCAGGTCGAGCTGGGAGCGCGTGGCCGAGAGGCCGTAGTAGGTATTGGCCACGGCGGCGATTATCTGCGAGCGGGCGGCGCGGGCATAGGCTTCGCTCATGTAGAAGCTCTCCTGGGCGCCGCGCTTGCTGTTGAGCAGCTTGCCGAAGATGTCGATTTCCCAGCTGAGCTGTGCGGGCAGCTGATAGGTCCAGCTGAGGTCGCTGCCGGCGTAGCTGGCGCCGGCGCCGTTGGGCGCGATGGCCAGCGAGGGCAGGTAGCTGAGGCGCGCACCCTTGAGCTGTGCGCGGGCCATGTCCACGTTGAGCATGGCGTTGCGCAGGCTGTTGTTGGCCGTGAGGGCACGGTCGATGTAGGCGGCCAGGGTGGGATCGGTGAACACGTTTTCCCACAGGAAGTTGCCGAACGATGTGCTGTCCGGCGCCTGGGCGCGGGCCTCGGCGTAGGCAGCCGTTATGGGCGTGTCGGTGGGGGTGTCGTATTTTTTGTAGATGCCGCAGGAGGCAGTGGCCATGATGGCCACTGCTGCCACTGCGATGCGAACGGTCTTGTACATAATTAATATATGTGTGGGATTATCGTGCGTACTGTTCGATTTCGTTCTCGATGTTGCCGCCGGGTTCCTCGTTGCTCCACTTGATGGGCTTGGCCTTCTCCTGCAGTGTCTCGAATGCCACGAACAGGGCGGGCACCACGAGCACCTGGAGAATCATGCCTATGAACATACCGCCCACGGAGCCGGTGCCGAGCGCGCGGTTGCCGTTGGCGCCCACGCCCGAGGCAAACATCATGGGCAGCAGGCCTATCACCATGGCCAGCGAGGTCATGAGGATGGGTCGCAGACGGGCTGCGGCGCCGGCGATGGCTGCGTTGACTATGCTCATGCCGGTCATGCGGCGCTCAAGGGCGAATTCCACGATGAGGATGGCGTTCTTGGCCAGCAGGCCTATGAGCATGATCAGGGCAATCTGCAGGTAGATGTTGTTGGATATCGAGAAGATGTCGGCGAAGATGAATGCGCCCATGAGGCCGAAGGGTATCGAGAAGATAACGGCGAAGGGCAGCAGATAGCTTTCGTACTGGGCCGAGAGCAGCAGGTAGACGAAGAGCAGGCACAGGCCGAAAATAGTGGCCGTGGCGCTGCCCGAGCCCGAGCCGGCTTCTTCGCGGGTCATGCCCGAGTACTCGAAGCCGTAGCCCTGGGGGAGCGTCTGGGCGGCCACGCGCTCGATGGCGGCGATGGCGTCGCCCGACGAATAGCCCGGAGCGGGCTGGCCCGAAACGGAGATGCTCGTGAACATGTTGAAGCGGTTGAGCAGGTCAGGACCGTAGATGCGCGTGAGCTGCACGTAGTTGGCGATAGGAGCCATCTCGGCGCCGCTGCGCACCTTGATGCTGTTCAGCGTCTCGGGGCTCACGCGAGCCTCGGGCGATGCCTGCATCATCACGCGGTATATCTTGCCGAAGCGGTTGAAGTTCGACACGTACATGCCGCCGTAGTAGCCCTGCAGCGTGCTCAGGATGGTGGAGGGGCTGATGCCGGCCTGCTTGCACTTGGCGGCATCGATGTCGACCATATACTGCGGGAAGGTGGGGTTGAAGGTGGTGTAGGCCTGCAGGATTTCGGGTTGGGCGTTGAGCTGCGCCAGGAAGCCCTGCACCACGCTGAAGAACTGGTTGATGTCGCCGCCGGTCTTGTCCTGCATCTTCATTTCAAAACCGTTGGTCACGGAGTAGCCCGTGATCATGGGCGGCGCGAAAATCATCACGCGGCCGTCCTTGACGTGCTGCGACGTGAGGGCGTAGAGCTGGCCTATGATGGCGTCGGAGCTCTCCTTTTTCGAGCGCTCGCTCCAGTTGCGCAGCTTCACGATGAATGTGCCGTAGGTGGCGCCCTGGCCTGCCAGGAAGCTGTAGCCGGCAATCATTTCGCGGTTCTGGATGGCGGGGATGCCGGCCATGAGGCTGTCCACCTGCTCGAGCACCGCGATGGTGCGCTCCTGCGATGTGCCGGCGGGCATGTCGACCATCACGAACACCGTGCCGGTGTCTTCGTTGGGCACCATGGCCGAGGGAGTACGGGCCATGAGCCACACCAGCACCGCGATGCTCACGGCCACGCTGCAGAAAGCGATGAGCTTATGGGCGCACATCCAGCGCACCATGCTGCGGTAGCGGCCCAGGAGGCTTTCGTAGCCATGCTCGAAGCCGGCGTGGAAGCGCGGGCTGAAGATGCCCATCAGGGCCACAACGGCGCAGAAGATGGCAATGGCCAGCAGCACGGGGTGCTCCAGCGAGAAGGCCTTGAATATCATGAGCAGGATGGTGGCCACCACAAAGATGGTGGTGACGAGCGGGGGCATGTTCAGGGTGAAGCGGCGCTTGTAGGCCTTGCCCATGGTGGAGGCGGCTTCCTTGATGGCTTCGCCCACGCGCTGCGCCGGCTTGGCGTCGGGGTTGTGGGGCTTCAGGAAGAGCGCGCACAGGGCGGGCGACAGCGTCAGGGCGTTCAGGGCCGAGAAACCGATGGCGATGGCCATGGTGAGGCCGAACTGGCGGTAGAACACGCCGCTGGTGCCGGGCATGAACGACACGGGGATGAACACCAGCATCATCACCAGGGTGATGGAGATGAGGGCGCCGGCAATCTCGTTCATGGCGTCGATGGAGGCGCGGCGCGCGCTGCGGTAGCCCTGGTCGAGCTTGGCGTGCACGGCTTCCACCACCACGATGGCGTCGTCCACCACAATGGCGATGGCCAGCACGAGGGCCGAGAGGGTGATGAGGTTAAGCGAGAAGCCTATGAGGTCGAGCACGAAGAATGTGCCGATAAGCGCCACGGGGATGGCGATGGCGGGAATGAGCGTGCTGCGGAAGTCCTGCAGGAAGATGTACACCACCACAAACACGAGCACGAAGGCCTCGATGAGGGTGTGTATCACATTTTCGATGGAAGCGTAGAGGAAGTCGTTGTTGTTCATGGGCACTTCCATCTCCAGGCCCTTGGGCAGATCTTGCTTCATCTTGTCCACCACCTTCAGGCAGTCTTCGATAATCTGGGTGGCGTTCGAGCCGGGGCTCTGGAACACGATGGCCATGGTGGCGGGGTGGCCGTTGGCGCGGTTGGCGAAGCCGTAGGTCACTCGGCCCAGCTCGATATCGGCCACGTCCTTGAGGCGGAGCACCTCGCCGTTGCTGCCGGTGCGAATCACAATCTCGCCGAACTCTTCGGGCGTTGACTTGCGGCCGCGGTAGCGCATGGTGTACTGGAAGCTCTGGTCGCCCTGCTCGCCGAAGGCGCCGGGGGCGGCCTCGATGTTCTGCTCGGCCAGGGCGGCGCTCACGTCGGTGGGCATCAGGCCGTACTGGGCCATTACATCGGGCTTGAGCCAGATGCGCATCGAGTAGTCGGCGCCGAAGCTCATCACATCACCCACGCCGCTCACGCGCTGGAGCTGGGGGATGATGTTGATTTTCATGTAGTTGTCGAGAAATTCCGGCGTGTAGGTGTCGGTGGTGTCGACCAGCGAGATGCCCACGAGCATCGAGGTCTGGCGCTTCTGCGTGAGCACGCCCACCTTGGTCACTTCCGAGGGCAGCAGGTTTGTGGCCTTGGCCACGCGGTTCTGCACGTCCACGGCAGCCATGTCGGGGTTGAATCCCTGGCGGAAATACACGTTGATGGTGGCCGAGCCGGTGTTGGTGGCCGTCGATTCCATGTAGGTCATGCCCTCGGCGCCGTTGATCGACTCTTCGAGGGGGGCGATCACGGAGTTGAGCACGGCCTGGGCGTTGGCGCCGGTGTAGGTGGTGGTCACCGAGATTGTGGGCGGCGCGATATCAGGAAACTGCGTGATGGGCAGCGATGTGAGGCCTATCAAACCGAGCAGCACGATGAAAATCGAGATCACCGTGGACAGCACAGGCCTGTTAATAAAGGTATCTAATTTCATTTTGAGCGAAATCTGATGAATGGGGTGATATTACTGCGCGGGAGCGGCTGCGGGAGCTTCCTGGGCGGTCTTGGGGGTGACGGTGACGCCGTCGCGCACGATGGTGCCCACGCCTTCGGTGACGATGCGCTCGCCGGGCTGGAGGCCGCTGAGCACCACGAAGTCCTTGCCGTTGCTCAGGTCGAGCACCTGGATGGGACGGGTTGTGGTGGTGTTGCTGTCGTTGAGCACGTAGACGTAGCGGAGGCCCTGAATCTCGAAGCTGGCCTTCTGGGGAATCACTATCACGTCGTCGTTGTGGCGGGGAATCACCACATTGCCGGTGTTGCCGCTGCGCAGCATTCCGGAGGGGTTGGGGAAGAGGGCGCGCACGCTGGCCGCACCGGTGGAGTTACTGATGACGCCGCTGATGGTGCTCACCTTGCCCTCGATGGGATAGATGGTGCCGTCGGCCAGCTCGAGCTTCACGGCGGGCATCTGGGAGATGCGCTCGTCGATGGACACGGTGCCGCCGTCGGTGAGTTCAAGCAGGTCCTTCTCGTTCAGGGAGAAGTAGGCATACACCTGCGAGTTGTCGCTGATGGTGGTGAGGGGCTGGGCCGACGAGGGCGATGCCAGGGAGCCTTCGCGGTTGGGGATGTTGCCCACGACGCCGTCGCTGGGGGCGGTCACCACGGTGTACGACAGGTTTTTGCGGGCGGTGGTCAGGGCTGCCTGTGCCTGGCCCAGGGCTGCCTTGGCCTGTGCAAGGGAGTTGGCGGCCAGCTGCCACTCGGTTTCGCTTATGATGTTCTTGTCGAGGAGGGCACGCTTGTTTGCCTCGGTCACGGCGGCGGTGTTCACTGCAGCCTGTGCCGAATTCACGGCTGCTTGAGCCTGGTCGACGGCGGCCTGGAACTGCACCTGGTCGAGGGTGAAGAGGGTCTGGCCCTTGCGCACGCGGTCGCCTTCGTCGACGTGCACCTTGGTGATGAAGCCCGTGACCTGGGGGCGGATGTCGATGTCGGTCTTACCCTTGATGATGGCAGGGTAGGTGCTGTTGAGGTCGCTGCTGCCGGGTTCGACGGTCATTACTGCCACTTGCGGGGCCTGCTGCTGAACCTGCTGCTGCTTGTTGCCGCATGCGCCGAGGGCCACGACGGCCCACACTGCGGAGAGTCCGAAGCCGATGGTCTTGAACATTTTTACCTTCATAAACTATATGTTATTGGATTTATTGTTTTTGTTTTTAGCGCCGGTAACTATTCAGCGTGTTAGTCTTACATTATGAAAAAATCGCGCAAAGGCGCAGAGTATTTATTTATTAATTTGAAACTCAGATTAAAAGCCGTGTCGAAGATGCGATGCCATTACACAAATCTTTGTGAGAAAACACCGCATCTCCGAAGCGCAGGCGCCTTTTAGGGTGGGACCTCAGGCCTCGCAGGGCTCGACCTGAGGTTAAGGGACGTCGCGTCTCCGACGCTCTCCGTTGCTGAATCTCAACATCTTATACATTATCTCTGCGCCTCTGCGCGATTTTTTCACAACCAACTATCCGCTGAATAGTTACTTGCGCTGCAAAGTTACTAAAAATATGTTTAAAAACATGTTTCTTTCAGGGCAGTAAGTTGGCCATTTTTGCCACATCAGGCGAGAATTTCATCAATAATTTTCAGTTCGTCGGCAGAAAAAACGGTATTTTCTGTGGCGCGCAGGTTGTTTTCGAGTTGCTGCGGGGAGCTGGCTCCCACGAGCACGCTCGTGACCGCCGGCCGTGCCAGCAGCCATGCGAGTGCTATCTGGGCGAGCGACTGCCCGCGGCCGGCGGCTATCTCGTTGAGCCGCGAGAGTTTTTCCACCAGCGCCGGCGTCACTTCCTCGCGGTGCAGGAAGCCGGTGGGGCGCGCCGCACGCGAGTCTGCCGGGATGCCGTGCAGGTAGCGGTCAGTGAGAAGGCCCTGGGCCAGGGGCGAGAAGGTGATGAAGCCCAGGCCCTGCTCGTCGATGAACTGCAGGTGCCCGGCCTCGGGCTCGCGGCGCAGCATGCTGTAGCGGTCCTGATATATGAGGCAGCGCACATGCTGGGCGGCCATCATTTCGCAAGCCCTGCGGGCCACCTCCACGGGATATTTCGACAGACCTATGTAGAGTGCTTTGCCCTGGTGCACGATGTCGATGAGCGCCTGCACGGTTTCCTCCAGGGGTGTCTCGGGGCAGTAGCGGTGGCTGTAGAATATGTCGAAATATTCCAGGCCTGTGCGGCGCAGGCTCTGGTTGATGCCGGCCATGATGTGCTTGCGGGAGCCGCCGTCGCCGTAGGGGCCGTCCCACATGAGGTGGCCGGCCTTTGACGATACGATGATCTCGTCGCGGTGGGCCGAGAGCCCGCGTGCCATGATGCGGGCGAAATTTTCCTCGGCGCTTCCGGGTGGCGGTCCGTAGTTGTCGGCCAGGTCGAAGTGGGTCACGCCGTGGTCGAAGGCCGTGCGCACGGTGTTCTCCATCGTGGCGAAGCAGTCTACATCGCCGAAGTTGTGCCACAGGCCCAGCGATATGGCCGGTAGCTGAAGGCCGCTGTGGCCGCAGAAGTTATATTTCATTTTCTATGGTGTTGGTGTCGGTGTTTCTGAACGTTGGCGGCATTTCCTTGGCGGCCTTGGCACCCATGGCCCGCAGCCGCTCTGCACGGCCTATGAGGTTGCCGGTGCCCGATGCGAGCTTGTTGTGGGCAGCCTCGGAGGCCTTGCGTGCGGCGGCAATGGAGCTGTCAATTTTTTCCAGGTCGGCCAGGAAACCGCTGAATTTGTCGAGCATCTTGCCGGCCTCGGAGGCTATCTCTATGGCGTTTCGGCTCTGGCGGTCGTTGCGCCACAGCTGTTCCACGAGTTTCACAACGGCCATCAGGTGGGTGGGCGACACGATGAGCACCCGGGCATCGAAAGCCTGCTGCCACAGGGTGGGGTCGAGCTGCATGGCTGCCATGTAGGCGCCCTCGTGGGGGATGAACATCATCACGAAATCGGCGCGGCGCCGTCCGGTGATGTCCTGGTAGTTCTTGGCGCGGAGTTCGGCTATGTGGGCCCGCACGGAAGCCAGATGGGCGCGCGCGGCGGCGTTGCGCGCCTCCGTGTCGGTGGCGTCCACCATGTTCAGGTAGGCCGCCACGCTCACCTTGCTGTCGACCACCACGCAGCGGCCGTCAGGGTAGTTGACCACCACGTCGGGGCGCAGGCGCCTGCCGTCCGGCGCAGTGACAGTCTGCTGCACCTCGTATTCGCGCCCCTGCTGCAGGCCGGAGCGTTCCAGGATGTTTTCGAGAATGATTTCGCCCCAGTCGCCCTGGATGCGGTTGTTGCCCTTGAGCGCATCGGTGAGGCGGCGTGTCTCGTCGCCCACCATGCGGTTGAGCTCCACGAGCTCGCGCACGCGGTCTTGCAGCGAGAAACGCTCGCGCGCCTCGGCCGTGTAGGTGTCGCGGAAGCTCTTCTCCATCTCCTTCATGCGCTGGAGCATGGGGGCGATGGCGTCGTCGAGATTGCGACGCGCTCCCGCGTCGAGGGCGCGGGAGTTGGCCAGCAGCACCTCGTTGGCTATGGCGCGGAAGCGCTCGTCGGCCGCGGCTGCATCGTTGCGCGTCATGTCCAGCATGCGGCGTGCGGCCTCGGCCTCGGCGCGCGCGGTGGCCGCGCGCCTGTCGGCCGCTATCGCATACACCGTCGCCGCCACCGCCACCACCATCAAAATTGCACAGATGATTATCATTTCTACTTGAATTAGCGAATTGATTGCAATATGGGCAGGCAGAAGAATATATACATTTTCAATTCTTCAAACAAGCTAAGGGTATGACCAAAACTCCATCGGAGCGTCGGTAAGCTATAGGCCCTCCGGTAATGATTATCAGCAAATCAGGCTCGCGCATCTGTATCTGCTTTTCTTGAGCATTGAATTTTCTTACAAGCTCGCGAATCTCAAGAAGGTGAGCCGCGCCCGAGTCAATTTCGGCGCTCCCCAATTTGAACTCTATAAGCGCATATCTGCCATCGTAAAGGTGCAATACAGCATCGGCTTCCAAGTCATATCTGTCATGGTAATATGATATTTCGCCATTGACAGCTTGCGAATAAGCGCGTAAGTCGCGGATGGCCATGCATTCAAATATGAATCCGAACGTCTTCAGGTCCATCTCCAATACTTCTGGCGAGAGCCCCAAGGCCGCGACTGCTATCGATGGGTCTATTAGCCCTCTTTTGGGGCTACGTCTTATCACAGTGGATGAACGTACGGCCGGAGACCAGGCAGGTATATCTTGTATTACGAATAACCTGTTCAAGGCTTTTATGTAATCATCAAAAGTTTTATCGGTACATCCCTCATTCATAGCCCTTACATCTTTTAATAGATTGACCTTTTTAGCCAGGGTGCAGAGATTTCGGGAATAACTCTTTATGATAGCAAGGGCGAGCTGAGGGTCTCTTCGCACATTATCAACTTTAGTGATGTCTGATTGGGTGACGCCCTCGAGATAATCTCGCGCGACTTTGTAAGCATCATTGGAATTTCTTAATCTGAGTGAAGCCGGCCATCCCCCGCGGCAAGCATATCGAACAAGATCATTAATGCCGGCATTAGATGTGATGCCGTCGATATCCATGTTCGGATTATTAAAAAGTTCCATAAGGGAAATTTCACCGGAAGACTCGCCGGACTCGAACAAGCTCATAGGATACATTTTCATTCGCGAAATTCTGCCGGTTCCGCTATGTTTCGTCTGCTCTTCATCAACGGAATTGCTTCCGGTAAGGATAAATTGCCCGGGTTCGCCTCCGCGCTTGTCAATCTCGGTGCGTACGGCATCCCATATAATGGGAGCATCTTGCCATTCATCAATAAGACGTGGAGTAGCCCCTTTCAAAAGGTTGGACGGCTTGGCTTCCGCAGTAGCAAGATATGCCCCCCGCATATCCGGGTCTTGCAGTTTAATTACACTACGGGCTTGCTGCTCGGCAGTGGTTGTTTTACCGCACCATTTTGGGCCCTCTATAAGTACGGCACCCATATAGTTTAAACGCTGTCTGAGTTCTGCGTCGGCAATTCGTGGTAGATAATTCATAATCTGTTGGTTTTGACTGCAAAGATAATGTTTTTTTCGTTGAAATCCAAACGCATTCCGGTTTTTTGAGGTGTTTTACTCCGGTTTTTTGAGGTGTTTTACTCCGGTTTTTTGAGGTAATTCATTCCGGTTTTTTGAGGTTGCCGATATGGAATGAAACAAATACTTTGTAAAATCCGTATAAACACGCTATCTTTGCAATAGCAAAGCACGATAGAAATTTGCAGCTGATATGGAAAACGAAAAAACGGCACCCTCGCGCCTGGCGCGCCTGGTGGAGCGGTGCAAAAAAATATGGTACTACTGGAGCGTGGGCGTGTGGACCGACAGCAGCAACCGCTGGTACGTGCGGATAGTCAAGACCCTCAACCTCTCCGTACGCTCATTCCTGAACACCGACCTGCAGGGACAGGCCTGCGCCATGACCTACCGCACCCTGCTGGCCATTGTGCCGTCTCTGGCGCTGCTCTTCGCCATAGGCCGCGGCTTCAACATGCAGAACTTCCTGGAGGATGAGCTCATGCACCTGTTTCCGGCACAGAAGACGGCCGTGACGGCGGCCCTGGGCTTCGTTGATTCCTATCTGAACCAGTCCACCGAGGGCCTGTTTGTGGGCGTGGGCATCGTGTTCTTGCTCTGGACCCTTATCTCGCTGCTGATGAGCGTGGAAGATTCCTTCAATCTGGTGTGGGGCGTGCGCGAGGGCCGCAGCGTGTGGCGCAAGCTCACGGATTACACCGCCATGCTCATCGTGCTGCCCGTGCTGCTGATATGCAGCGGCGGCATCACGCTGCTCGTGAGCAGCACGCTGCAGTCGCTGCTGCACTGGAGCTTCATGACGCCGCTTGTTTCGGCCATCATGGAGGGTGTGTCGTGGCTGCTCGCGTGGCTGTTCTTCACGGTGGCCTACGTGGCCATCCCGAACACCCGCGTGAAGTTTGTGAACGCCATGCCCGCGGGCGCCATCGCCACGGTGGGGTTCCTGGGGCTGCAGTGGGTGTTTGTCACGGGCCAGATGTACGTGTCGCGCTACAATGCCATCTACGGCAGCTTCTCCTTCCTGCCCCTGCTGCTGATATGGCTTCAATTGGTGTGGCTCATCACGCTGGCCGGAGCCGTGCTGTGCTACTCTTCGCAGAACATCTTCCAGTTTAATTTCGCCAACGAGTCGTCGAAGATTTCCCTCTCCTACCGGCGCCGCGTGGTGCTGGCCATAGCCACCGTGATAGTGCACCGCTTCGACCGCGGCGAGCCCGCTCCGGCCGCCGACGACTTCGTGCACACCTACGGCCTGCCTGCCCGCCTGGTGGGCGATGCCATCGACCGCCTCACGGCCTGCGGCCTGGTGAATCGCGTTATTATAGATGAGAAACACGCCGTGACCGGCTTTCAACCGGCCATGACCACCGATGCCATCACCGTGGACATGGTCTACTCCCGCCTCGACAACTTGGGCACCGGCAACTTCGTGCCCGATTTCGACACCCGCTTTCCCGGAGTCGTGAAAGTGTGCGACGCCATCACCGCCGCCATGCAGGCCGCCGGCAGCTCCACACTGCTGCGCGACCTCGAGCTCGCCGTTCCCGACAAATGACCCCGGCGGATGTTGAAAACGCTGTTGAAGGGGTGGCGATAAATATGTGGCAGTTATTTCGGCGGAGTTCAAATGAAATGCGTAACTTTGCGGATGTAAAATCCAACTACTCACATGCCTTCTACTCAACAGCAAAACAATAACCGCGGCGACGGCCGTCGCCGTCCCGCAGCCAATGCGGCCGTGGGCGATGTTGCGGGCCGCGTGGCGCCGCGCGACACACGCCTGGAGCAGGCCGTGCTGGGCGCCCTCATGCTCGAAAAAGACGCCTACACCATAGTGTGCGACATACTGCACGCCGACAGTTTCTACGAACCGGCCCACCAGCGCATCTACGAGGCCATCCAGACCCTGGGCGCCTCGCAGAGCCCCATCGACATGCTCACCGTGGTGGAGCAACTCCGCCTCAACGGCACGCTCGAGAGTGTGGGCGGCACGGCCTACGTGGCCCAGCTCACGATGGAAGTGGCCTCGGCTGCCAATGTCGAGTTCCACGCACGCATCATAGCCCAGAAATATCTCTCGCGCCAGCTCATCTCCTTTGCAGCCGAGCTGGAGACCAACGCTTTCGACGAGAGCATAGACGTGGACGACGTGCTCCAGGAGGCCGAAGGCCGCCTGTTTGAGATTTCGCAGCGCAACGTGAAGAAAGAGGTGACGCAGATCGACCCCGTGATCTCCCAGGCCATCGAGCAGATACAGGCGGCGGCCAACCGCACGTCGGGCCTGAGCGGCCTGGAGTCGGGCTACCACGACCTCGACAAACTCACGAGCGGCTGGCAGAACTCCGACCTCATAATCATAGCCGCCCGTCCGGCCATGGGCAAAACGGCGTTCGTGCTGTCGATGGCCAAGAACATGGCGGTGAACTTCAACACGCCGGTGGCCATCTTCTCGCTCGAAATGAGCAATGTGCAGCTCGTGAACCGCCTGATATCCAACGTGTGCGAAATCGAGGGCTCCAAAATCAAGAGCGGCCAGCTCACACCCATAGAGTGGAACCAGCTCATGGCCCGCATCAAGAACCTCTCGGGCGCCCCGCTGTACATCGACGACACACCGTCGCTCTCGATTTTCGAGCTGCGCACCAAGGCCCGCCGCCTCGTGCGCGAGCATGGCGTGCGCATGATCATCATCGACTATCTGCAGCTCATGAACGCCTCGGGCATGAAGTTCGGCTCGCGCGAGCAGGAGGTGAGCATGATCTCGCGCTCGCTCAAGCAGCTGGCCAAGGAGCTGAACCTGCCCATCGTGGCGCTGTCGCAGCTGAACCGCAGCGTGGAGTCGCGCAGCGACAACAAGCGCCCGCAGCTCAGCGACCTGCGCGAGTCCGGCGCCATCGAGCAGGATGCCGACATGGTGTGCTTCATCCATCGCCCGGAGTACTACCTGCACAGCGACACCGACGCCTCCGGCCGCGACATCCGCGGCCTGGCCGAGTTCATCGTGGCCAAGCACCGCTCGGGCGCCGTCGACGATGTGCGCATGCGCTTCCGCGCACCCGTAGCCCGCTTCGAGAACTGGAACGAGGCCGATGCCGTGCTGGAGCACGGCACACGCGCCTCCAGCCTCAACGATGCCCTGCAGGCCCAGGACGGCGCGCCGGCTGCCGACACGCCTATGCCCGGCGCCCGCCCGCTCGAAGGCGGCTCGGCCGATTTCCTTTCGGCGCCCACCGGTCCGCTCCCATTCTGAAAATCAAACAAGTAAAATACATCCACCTATGAAAAAAGCTCGTATTCTTGTCACCGGAGGCACCGGCTACATTGGCAGCCACACAGCTGTCGAACTCATCAACGCCGGCTATCCCGTGGTAATCATCGACAACCTGAGCAACAGCAACCGCGACGTGCTCGACGGCATCGAGGCCATCACCGGCGTGCGTCCCCCCTTCGTCGAAGGCGACTGCACCGATTTCGAAACTCTGAAAAAGCTCTTTGCCGACTATCCCGACATCAAGGGCATCATCAATTTCGCCGCCAGCAAGGCCGTGGGCGAGTCGGTGAAGAAGCCGCTGCTCTACTACCGCAACAACCTCAACACGCTCATCAATCTGCTCGACCTGATGGCGCCGAACGACGTGCGCGGCATCGTGTTCTCCTCGTCGTGCACCGTCTACGGCGAGCCCGACCACAACCCCGTGACCGAGGCCACGCCCCGCAAGAACGCCACCTCGCCCTACGGCAACACCAAGAAGATAAGCGAAGACATCATCTGCGACACCGTGGCCGCAGGCGCTCCCTTCAAGGCCATCCTGCTGCGCTACTTCAACCCCGTGGGCGCGCATCCCTCGGCCCTCATTGGCGAGCTGCCCAACGGTGTGCCCCAGAACCTCATTCCGTTCCTTACGCAGACGGCCATGGGCGTGCGCCCCATGCTGAGCGTGTTCGGCAACGACTATCCCACGCCCGACGGCACCTGCATCCGCGACTTTATCAACGTTGTGGACCTGGCCAAGGCCCACGTTGTGGCCGTGGAGCGCCTGGTGGACGACAAGTGCCTCGAGCCCGTCGAGGTGTTCAACCTGGGCACGGGCAACGGTGTGAGCGTGCTCGAGCTCATCAACACCTTCGAGGAAGCCACCGGCGTGAAGGTGCCCCACGAGTTCGCACCCCGCCGCGAGGGCGACATCACCCAGGTGTGGGCCGATCCCACCCGTGCCAACACCGTGCTGGGCTGGAAGGCCACCACGCCGCTGGCCGACACCATGGTTTCGGCCTGGCGTTGGCAGCAGCGCCTGCGCGAGCGCGGCATCATGTAAAAAGCAGCCTGCGCGGGCCACGGAGGCCTGCGCAGGCGCTTGGCATGTCAATGGAAAATCAGGCTCGCATGTCCCCGCTCGGGCTTTGCCCTCGTGGGACGCTCGCCCGATTGTATATAAATTGCCCCTGGACCGCGGGGTGCGCTTCGCTTACCCCGCGGCTATGTCTCGGGACGCGCACTCCGGCGCGTCTTTATCAACAC
>CAYUUN010000024.1:0-33472 GCA_964447895.1 uncultured Bacteroides sp.
TCAGACGGGCGGCTCGTTCTCTTTTCTTTATGATTTAGGGCAATGCCCTATCGGGATACTTTGCGCGAGGTTTCCACACAATGCGGCTACCATTATGTAGCGCTTAGGCCGCTGCAGCCGCGATTTTGTTTCTTCTGTTTTTGTGTCCTTTTGTATCTTGGAGAAGGGGCGGGGTCAGGATTCGAGGTCGGAGAGGAGGCTGCGGGCCATGCGGCGCAGGCTGTTGTATTTGAGAATGCCGAACACGAGACCGACGCCCAGGCCGACGAGGGCGCCTATCATTACGTCGGGCTTGCCCAAGCAGTAGATGTAGACGAGCAGGGGCCCGACGATAATCACGCAGGCTACAATCCCCAGGGCCTGCAGACGCGCCTGCCACAGAAGCATGCGCGAGGCATGGGCCATGGCCTCACAGGTGGGCATGGATATGTAGTCGGCCGAGCCTATCAAGCTCACAAACCACAGATCCATCACTCCTATATAAAAGCCGCCTCCGGCATAGAGCAGACAAAGCCACAGGGGTGCATGGAGCATCTCATAAAGACCCACATAGGCCAGAAAGGGCAGCAACACAAAACCCAAGATTGCAAACACCAGATATTGCCGCTTAAGCTTCTGCTGCTTGGTGGTGGCTTTCTCGGCGGCGAGCTTGGCGACGAGGAGGCGGTTTGCCTCGGAAAGCCTTGCATTGTCGGTAGAGAGTGCCTGCCACTGGTGGCGTAAGTCGTCAAGATTGTTTTCGTTCATTATTCTTGTGTTTTTGCGCGTTTGGAGAGTTTTTCCTTAATTCTGTGGAGCCTGGTGGCCACGTTGGCCACGCTGAGGCCGGTGACGGCGGCGATGTCGCTGTAGGGCTTGTCGTCGAGCCACATCGTCACGATAGCTTTTTCCAGGGGCAGGAGGTCGGCTATCAGGCTGTGGAGCAGGCGGAACTGCTGCTCGCGCTCGACGCCCTCGGCGCTGTCGTCGGCTATGGTCATGGCGCCCTCGAGCGATGTTTTGAGCGACTCGTGCCTGTTGCGGCGCACCCAGGTGATGCAGGTGTTGATGGCGGTGCGGTAGATCCACGTCGACACCTTGGCTTCGCCGCGGAAGCGCGGCAGGCCGGTCCACAGGTTGGCCGCCACCTCCTGGTAGAGGTCGTCGACGGTGGCCTGTGGCGAGGAGTAGACGTAGCACACCTTCACTATCAGACTCTTGTAGGTGTCCAACAGCTCTTCAAACTGTTTCTGCATGCTCTGCTGCTCCGTCATAACACTTATTAGACGCGCCGTGTGCCGGAAAATTACACCCGGGCGGCGATTTTTCGGGCAAAAAAATCCCCGGTCGAAGAAAAACTCCGGCCGGGGACACGCTATTTATGATAGAGCTACATGTCGCGGTGGAACGTGAGGTCGCGCTTGCCCACCTCGCACGTCAGGATGTTGTCCTTGACCTTCACGTCGTCGAGCTTGTCGAGCGAGATGAAGCGGGCCGTGGCGGCCGAGCGGATGGCCGAGCGCCAGCGCTCGGCGGTGACGGCCGTGAGGGAGTCGACCTGCGGCTGCTGCATGCCGTCGATGAGGTTCTGCGAATAGGCCACGCCGTCCGGGTCGACATTCACCTCGAGGGTGTTGCGGTCGAGGAAAATCACTATGTCGTCGCGGTCTTCGAGGCTCCAGGTGCCGGTGATGGTGGCCGTGGCGGAGACGCTCACCTCGTAGGGCTCGTCGAAGCTGTCGATGGTGCCGGCTTCCACAGGCTGATTGGCGGTGATCTCGCTCGTGATGGTCACGGCGCCGGACTTTGCCCCCTTGGGGGCGTCGAACACCAGGGTGAGCACATCGGAGGCTTCCGACGCTATGGGCAGTTCGTTGTCTATACGGGTGGGTGCCGATGTCCAGGCGCCGTCGATGGCGGGACCTCCGGAACAGGCGGTGCACGCGGCCAGCATGGCAGCGGCGGCAAACATGAGGGGTTTCATTGTTTTTCAGATTATTGATTCTAATATGAAAAACAATCGGAAAGGGCGATTTGTTTAGCTGCGGCCGCGGCGCGCGGCATCGAGGCGCAGCATGATGAAAAGCAGGATGGTGAAGCCCCACAGCGACGAGCCGCCATAGCTGAAAAACGGCAAGGGGATGCCAATAACGGGGCACAGCCCGATGACCATTCCTATATTGATGCAGAAATGGAAGATGAAATACGACGCTACGCAGTAGGCATACACCCGCGAGAAGGTCGAGGGCTGCCGCTCGGCTATGGATATCGTGCGCAATATCAGCGCCAGGAACAGCGCCGTTACGGCCACGGAGCCGGCAAAGCCCTCTTCCTCGCCTATGGTGCAGAAAATGAAATCGGTGTGCTGCTCGGGCACATACTTCAGCTTGGTTTGGGTGCCGTTGAGGAAACCTTTGCCCGTGAGGCCGCCGGAGCCTATCGCTATCTTGCTCTGGTTCACATTATAGCCGGCGCCGCGCAGGTCTTGCTCGATGCCCAGCACCACCTTGATGCGCATCTGCTGGTGGGGCTGCAGGTGGTCGAACGCCATGTGCACGCAGAACATGAACACCACGGCATAGACAGCGGCTCCCACGGCGATGAGCACGGCCGGCACACGGCAGCGCACCGACTCCACAGCCACATACACCACGGCCACACCCAGAATGGACAGCATCACCGGCATTCCCGGCACGGCCACGCCGCAGGGCCCGGCGAGCAGCCACAGCAGCAGCCCCGAGCCGCCGAACCACAGCACGAGATTGCGCGCTATCTCAAAGCGCTTGCTATAGATCACGGCCATGACCACGAGCATCACCTCGGCGATGACGAGCACGGCAAACTCGCCGGTGGGCACGCCCATCACGGCAGTTTCGGCAAACTTCGCCACCACCACGAATATCACCACCGACAGCAGCGCCGCAAAGAGAATGAGGCCGCTCATGCCCTCGCGGTAGAGCACGAAGAACAGAGCCATGAACGTGAGGGCCGAGCCGGTCTCGTTCTGAGCCAGGATGAGCACCACCGGCACGAGGATGATGGCGATGGCGCGGGCATAGTTCGACAGCTTGGCGTTCAGGGCGAAGTGGTAGCCGCTGAACAGCTTGGCCAGCGCCAGAGCCGTGGCAAACTTGGCAAACTCGGCCGGCTGCAGGCTCACGGGGCCCAGCACTATCCACGAGTGGGAGCCCTTGATGTCCGGCGCCACAAAGGGCGTGATGGCCAGCAGCACGAGCATGAACAGATACACCGGATAGGCATAGGTCTCGTACATGCGGGCGTCGACAAGCAGGAGCACGAAAGCCAGGGCCATGGACAGGCCTATCCAGCGCAGCTGCTTGCCCGAAAACTCGTCGAAGGAAAAGATGCTGGCCTCGTCGAAATCGTAGCTCGCGGCATAGATGCTGATGGCGCCGGCCACCACCATCAGGAGGTAGATGGCCACCGTGAGCCAGTCGACGTTGCGCAGCGTGCGCGCCAGGCTATTTCTTTCTTGAGGGAGCATAGGTGAGCGTACTGTTGAGCATTTGTTCTTCCATGGCCTTGCGCTCCGGCGAGATGCTGCCCGTGAGGTATTTCTCCATCACCAGGCTGCCGATGGGCACGCCGTAGGTGGCGCCGAAGCCGGCATTCTCGATGTAGGCCGCCACGGCTATGCGCGGCTTCTCGTAGGGCGCGAAGCCCATGAAAGCCGAGTGGTCCTTGCCGTGGGGGTTCTGGGCGGTGCCTGTCTTGCCGGCCACGGCGATGTCGCGCAGGGCTGCGCGGCGGCATGTGCCGCCCGTCACGGCCATGCGCATACCCTCGGCGATGTCGTCGTACCAGTGCTCGTCGATGGTGGGGCGCCGGCGCTCGAGCAGCGCTGGGGGCATCACGGTGTCCTGTATTTCCTTCACCACGTGCGGCGTGATGAACCAGCCGCGGTTGGCGATGGTGGCGCAGAGGTTGGCTATCTGAAGCGGCGTGGCAAGAATCTCGCCCTGGCCTATGGCCACGGAGATGATGGTGTTTGCACTCCAGTGGCCCTGGGAGTAGAACTTGTCGTAGAACTTGGCATTGGGCAGGAATCCGCGCTTCTCGCCGGGCAGGTCGAGGCCCAGCTTGTAGCCGTAGCCCATGCTCACGAGGTGGTTTTTCCACACCTCGAAGGCGTTGGCCGACGAGCCGTACTTGCTGCGGCGGTCGATCATGGCCTTGAAACCCCAGCAGAAGAAGGCGTTGCACGATGTCTGCAGCGCGGGCTTGAGCGGCAGGGGCGAGCCATGGGAGTGGCATCCCACGCGCAGGCCGCCGTTGATGTAGCCGTGGTAGCAGGGATATGTGGTGTTGAGGTTGATGATGTCTTCCTGGAGGAAAATCAGGCCCTGGGTGGGCTTGAAGGTGGAGCCGGGAGGATAGGCGGCCATGTAGGCGCGGTCGTAGAGAGGCCAGGCCTCGTCGGCCACGAGCTTGCGGTAGTTTTCGCCGCGCTGGCGCCCCACGAGGAGGCGGGGGTCGTAGGTGGGCGACGACACCAGGCAGAGGATTTCGCCCGTCTCGGGCTCGATGGCCACCACGGCGCCGCGCTTGCCCACCATGAGCGACTCGGCATACTCCTGCAGCCCCACGTCGATGCTCAGACGCAGGTCGCGTCCGCCTATGGGCGCCACATCGTGGGCACCGTCTTCGTAGCGTCCCTGGATGCGCCCGCGGGCGTCGCGGATGAGTATCTCAACGCCCTTGTGGCCACGCAGATAGGGCTCGTAGCTCTTTTCCACGCCCAGGTCGCCGGTGTAGTCGCCGGGGGCGTAATAGTCGTCGTTTTCGATGTCGGCGGCGTTCACCTCGCGGATGTTGCCCAGCACGTTGGCCGCCGTGGCATGGTTGTACTGCCGCAGGATTCGCTTCTGGATGAAGAAGCCCGGAAAACGGTAGAGCTTCTCCTGCAGGCGGCCGTAGTCCTGGCTGGACAGCTGCGTGATGAGCTTCTGCGGCGTGTACGACGAGTAGCCGGGATTGAGGCGCTTGTCGCGCATGTCGGCGAAGCGGCGGCGCAGCTGCTCGGGGGTGATGTTGAGCGTGGCGCAGAAGTCGAGCGTGTCGAAGGGCTGCACGTCGCGCGGTATGAGCATCACGTCGTAGGCCGGCTGGTTGTACACCACCAGCTCGCCGTTGCGGTCGTAGATGAGGCCGCGGGAGGGGTAGACGGTCTTTTTCAGGAACGCGTTGCTGTCGGCGCTCTTCTTGTACTTGCTGTCGTTGATCTGCAAGTCGAAGAGCCGCACCAGATAGACCAGCGCGATGAGCACGATGAAACCGCCTATTATGTACTTTCTCTTTTCGAGATTATAGTCTTTTCTCACGTCGGGAAGAGCGGCTTGCGAGGCTTGCGAAAGCGTAGACAAACACAAAGGTGTAGACCGAGCTGCACACGATGCGCAGCAGCCACAACCGGAGGTTGAACAGTTCGAAGGCCTCGATGGTGAACACGAGGGAGCAATAAATCACCACCATCGTGATCATGTATTTCAGATAGTTTTCCTGGCCCAGCGACTGAAGGCCGAGCGACACGGGGCCGAGCTCGTCGTCCTGCGGCACATAGAGGTGCAGCACCGGACGGCGCACGAAGGCCAGCACGGTGCAGCTCAGGGCGTTGAGGCCGGGAGTGTCGGAAAAAACATCCACGGCCAGGCCCGAAAGGAAACCGATGGTCATGGCCCAGCCGGGCGCAAGCGTGGCGGGCAGCGAGATGAGCACATAGATGAACACCAGCGGGAGCGCCACGCCGAAGAGGGCCAGATTGTTGAAAATCACAGCCTGCGCCGGCACTAAAAGCACCAGCAGCAGAAGGGCGTTAATGATGGTCTTGGTCATCTATGCTATCAGTTAAATGCTTTTTTGGCACGTTCCTCGTCGCGGTCCTCGCCTTCCTCGAGCGCCGAGACTTCGGCGCTGAGCGGGCTCACTACCACCTGCACGTTGTTGAGCGCCGTGAAGTCGCTGAGCAGGCGCACCTTGAGGGTGAAGAAGTTTTCGTGGTCGTTGTAGTTGTCCGGCACCACCACTCCCACCGGCAGGCCTGCGGGGAACACGGCCGAATAGCCCGAAGTGACCACCGTGTCGCCGGGGCTGTAGACAGTGTGGCGCGGGAGTTCTTCGAGCAGGGCCATGCCGGGGTCGCGGCCGTCCCACACGAGCGACCCGAAATTGTCCGACCCCTTGAGCTTGCACGAGAGGCGGAAATTGGGGTTGAGCAGCGAAATCACGCGGGCGCTGTGGCGGCCCACCACGCTGACGATGCCCACCACGCCCGATGCGTCGATCACGCCCATCTCCGGACGCACTCCGTCGAGCTCTCCGCGGTTGATGGTGAGATAGTTGAAGGGGCGCGCCACGCTGTTGTTGATCACGTGGGCCACGATGAAGCGGAAGGGAGCCACGCCGGAGTCGAGGGCCAGCGTGTCGGTGGTGTGCTGCTCCTCGATGCGCAGCAACTGCTCGCGCAGGGCCAGCACCTCGCTCTGCAGCTCGGCGTTGCGCCGGTTGAGGTCGGTGTTGCGCTCGCGCAGGTTGAAGTAGGCGGTGGCATTGCTCGTGACGTCGTAGACGGAGGCCGTCACGCTGTTGGCCGATGTGAGGTAAAGGTGCCGGTGATAGGGATCGCCTCCGGCCAGGAGCATCACCGACAGCACCACATAGAAGGCGAATACCAGCCACTTGCTGTTGCGCGCGAAAAAGGCAAAGACTTCGTGCACGGCAGTGGCGGGGTATTACCGGATGAGGAACGAGAACTTGTCGATGTTCTTGAGCGCCACGCCTGTGCCGCGGGCCACGGCCAGCAGGGGGTCTTCGGCCACGTGGAACTGGATGCCTATCTTGTCGGTGAGGCGCTTGTCGAGGCCGCGCAGAAGCGCGCCGCCGCCGGCCAGGTAAATGCCGTTGCGCACGATGTCGGCGTAGAGCTCGGGCGGTGTCTGCTCGAGGGCGCCCAGCACGGCAGCCTCGATTTTGGAGATAGTCTTCTCGATGCAGTGGCTGATTTCCTGGTAGCTCACGGGCACCTCCATGGGCAGGGCCGTCATGAGGTTGGGGCCGTGCACCACATAGTCCTCCGGCGGGTTTTCAAGCTCGGTGAGGGCGCTGCCCACGTTCATCTTGATCTGCTCGGCGGTGCGCACTCCCACCTTCACGTTGTGGGCACGGCGCATGTGGTTCTGGATGTCTTCCGTGAGGTCGTCGCCGGCGATGGGGATGCTCTTGTTGGAGCAGATGCCACCCAGCGATATCACGGCAATCTCGGTGGTGCCGCCGCCTATGTCGACAATCATGTTGCCCTCGGGCGCCTCCACGTCGAGACCGATGCCCAGGGCGGCAGCCATGGGCTCGTAGAGCATGTAGACGTCGCGGCCGTCGGCGTGCTCGGAGCTGTCGCGCACGGCGCGTATCTCCACCTCGGTGGAGCCGGAGGGGATGCCCACCACCATGCGCAGCGAGGGCGAGAACCAGTTGCTCTTGCTGCTGGCCTTCTTCACGAGGCCGCGAATCATGAGCTCGGCGGCGTTGAAGTCGGCGATCACGCCCTTCTTCAGGGGGCGCACGGTGCGGATGCCGGGGTGGCCCTTGCCTTCCATCAGGTGGGCCTCGTTGCCCACGGCAATGAGTTTGTCGGTGCGCGTGTCGAGAGCCACGATCGATGGCTCGTTGATCACGATTTTGTCGTTATGTATGATAATCGTGTTGGCGGTGCCAAGGTCGATTGCAATTTCTTTTGTGAGAGAGAAAAATCTCATTTACGCTGTATTTATTGGAATATTAACGTCTTATGGCGCCACCCGGGGGCAGCGCACTCTTAGTGCGTGCAAAGTTACAAAAAAAATCGCTGAAAAAGCACACAACTCATAACATATTTTTATTATTTTAAATAAGTTGTTAAACGATTTTTATTATTTTAAATAAGTTGTTAAACGATGCTGTTTTCTGAATTTTTTTTCCTATTTTTGCACAACTAAAATTATAAAGCATAATTTGACCGTAAACCAAACCTACGCAATCTAATACCGGACGCTGATGCGCCGGTGCTAAAAAAATCACACGACACCTCATAACGACTGCACATATCATGTGGCCATTCACTAAACGCAAAACACTCGCCGATGCCGACGCCTTCCGGGGCTTTGCCGACCATCATACGCACCTGCTGCCGGGCGTGGACGATGGTTTCCGCACCATGGACGAGACGCTGCGCGCCCTGAAGGCCTATGAGCAGCGAGGCGTGGCCCATGTGTGGTTCACCCCCCACGTGATGGAGGACTATCCCAACGAGACCGCCCGCCTGCGCGAGCTCTTCGAAAAGGTGAAGGAGGCCTACGCCCCTGTGGCCGGAGCCAATCCGCTGCAGCTGCACCTGGGAGCCGAATACATGCTCGACACCGTGTTTGCCGAGCGCCTTGCGGCCGACGACCTGCTGACGCTCGACGACGACCGCCACCTGCTGGTGGAGACCAGCTATTTCAATCCGCCGGCCGGCCTGCGGGAAATCCTCGCCGACATCGCGGCCGCGGGCTACCGCCCCGTGCTCGCCCACCCCGAGCGATATGTGTACATGGAGGCCGACGACTACGACGAGCTGCACGACATGGGCGTGAAATTCCAGCTCAACCTGGCGTCGCCCACCGGAGCCTACAGCCCCGAGGCCGCCCGCAACGCCGAGATGCTGCTCAAGAAGGGCTACTACAGCCTGGCCGGCACCGACATGCACCGCCTGCGCTCGACACGCGCGGTGCTCGCCCAGCCCCTCGCCGCCTCCACCCTCAACCGCATCACCGAATTGATACAAAAACAAAACAAACAGATATGAACATCCTGAAATTGCGCAGAGCCGCATCGAAACTGCTCCTGACTGCCTGCACGGCAGCTATGCTGGCCCTCACTGCATGCAACTCGCAACAGAAAGTTGTGTACATCGAAGACATCCAGCCCAACAAGCTGATAGCCCTGCAGGAAGACCGTCCCATCAGGCTCAAGCCCGGCGACAAGCTCAGTATCATCGTGCACAGCCGCGACAAGGAAATCGTGTCGATGTTCAACCTCACCAGCGGCAGCGCCAGCGACGACGACGACCACGCCAACTACACCGTGAACGAAGAGGGCAACATCGACATACCGGTGCTCGGCCCCATCAACGTGAACGGCCTCACGCGCACCGAGGTGAGCAACCTCATCAAATACAAGCTGCTGGCCAATAAGCTGGTGCGCGACCCGACCGTGAGCGTCAACTACGCCGACATGGGCTACTACGTGCTGGGCGAAGTGGGCTCGCCGGGCCGCAAGAAAATCTCCCGCGACAAAATCAACCTGCTCGAAGCCATAGCCGAGAGCGGCGACCTCACCATCAACGGCATGCGCGAGAATGTGCTCGTGCTCCGCACCGTCGACGGCCAGCAGGTGCCCTACACCGTCGACCTCACCAAGGTGGAGAGCCTCTACGGCTCGCCCGCCTACTATGTGCAGCAAGACGACTTCATCTACGTGCTGCCCAACCAGAAACGCCGCAACGAGAACGACTGGAACGCCAACCAGACCCACTCGCCCACGTTCTGGTTCTCGATGTTCACGATGATCACCACCGTAGTACTAATCTTTGTAAAATAACACGGCGATGGAACGAGTACCCGCAGGGGCCACCGGCAACACCGCGCCCCAGATGCCCGAAGCACCCAAGACCCGCAGCTCGTCGCAGGTGAAGCACCAGCTGCGCATCCGCGACTACACCTACCTCATCATCTCCAACTGGAAATGGTTCCTGCTGTCGCTCACCCTGTGTGTGGGCCTGACATATATCCACATCAAACGCACGCCCAAAATCTACTCCCGCTCGGCCAGCCTGCTCATCAAGGGCAAGGAAAGCCTGCAGGGCGATGCCGAGGGCATCATCCAGGAGCTTGGAGCAGTGGGCCAGTCGAACCTCACCAACGAGCTGATGGCCTTCCGCACCCTGGCCACGGCCGAAGAGCTGGTGCGCCGCCTCGCCCTCGACGTGAGCTACCACCGCGACGGCACCTTCCACAAGGAAGTGGTCTACGGCATCTCGCAGCCCATCAAGGTGAGCTTCGACAGCATCGACAACAGCTCGTCGGCCTTCATGGTGGTGAACATCCGTCCGGACAGCACCGTGACCCTCTCGGACATGCAGCTGAACGGCCAGAAAATATCCGGCTCGCTCAAGGCACGCCTGGGACGCACCGTGCACACGCCCCTGGGACGCATGACCCTGCAGGCCGGCCCCGGCTTCATAGGCGGCCACACCAAAGACCGCATCGAGGTGACCCGCACCCCGCTGGCCGCCGCCGCCGCCAGCGTGCGCGGCCGCATCACGGCCAACCGCCGCAAGAGCGCCTCTATCATCGACATAGGCTTCACCGACGAATCCACCGCCCGCGCCGTCGATATCCTGAGCACCCTCATCAGCGTCTACAACGAAAACTGGGTGAAGGACCGCAACCAGCGCACCGTGAGCACCAACGAGTTCATCAAAGACCGTCTGGCCGTGATCGAGCAGGAGCTGGGCAACGTGGAGCAGGATATTTCCGACTATAAATCCGAGCACCTCATGCCCGATGTTTCGGCCGTGGGCTCCATGGCTCTGGGACAGGCCAACGCCGCCGAGCAGCAGAACACCTCGCTCGACAACCAGATTTACATGGTGCGCTACGTGCGCGACTTCCTCACCCAGGGCATGCACGAAAACGACCTGCTGCCCTCCAACACCGGTATCAACAACGGCACCATCGAATCGCAGATAGCCCACTACAACGATGTGCTGATGCGCCGCAACAGCCACCTGGCCAACTCGTCGCTCCAGAACCCCCTGGTAAAGGACCTCGACGCAGAGCTGGCCGTGATGCGCTCCACCATGTTGCAGGGCCTGGACAACGAAATGACAAAGCTCAACCAGCAGAAGCGCAGCGTGCAGTCGACCTACGGCCAGGCCGTGGCCAAGATAGCGTCGAACCCCGCATCGGCCAAATACCTCCTGAGCGTCGAGCGCCAGCAGAAGGTGAAGGAGTCGCTCTATCTCTTCCTGCTCCAGAAGCGCGAGGAAAACGAGCTGTCGCAGGCGTTCACGGCCTACAACAACCAGCTCATTGAGCCGCCCCACGGCAGCAACGTGCCCGTGTCGCCCAACGCCGGATCGATGCTTATGATGTCGTTCATCATAGGCCTGGCGGTGCCCGCCGCCGTGATCTTCGGACGCGAATTCACGAACACCGCCATCCGCGGCCGCAAGGACCTCGACAACCTGAGCGTGCCCTTCCTGGGAGAGATTCCCCAGCACGGCAAGGCGCCCAAGGACGAGCGCTCGGCCCTGCGCGAGCGCCGCAGGCAACGGCTGGCGGGCGTGATTCCCACCGTGGCCGTGAAGCACGGCTCGCGCGACGTCATCAACGAGGCTTTCCGCGTGATGCGCACAAATCTGCAGCTCGTGCTGGGCTACGGCAAGGAGCACCACGTGCTGATGCTCACCTCCATCAACCCCGGCAGCGGCAAGACTTTCATCACCGCCAACCTCGCCTCCATCATGGGCCTGATCGACGGCAAGCGCGTGCTGGCCGTGGACCTCGACCTGCGCAAGGGTTCGCTCTCGCGCTACGTGGGCGCCCCCATGACGGGCCTGAGCACCTATCTGGCCGGCGGTATCGACGACTGGCACGAAATAATCCAGCCGCTGGAAAATATAGAGGTGCTCCCCGCCGGCAAGCTTCCGCCCAACCCCACCGAGTTGCTGTTGAGCGACCGCTTCGCCGAGCTCATGGACCAGCTGCGCGAGCAATACGACTACGTGTTCCTCGACTGCCCGCCCGTGGAAATCGTGGCCGACTCCTCCATAATCACACGCTATGCCGACCGCACCCTCTTCGTGGTGCGCGCCGGCCTGCTCGACCGCGACGCCCTGGCCGACATCGAAAAGTGGTACGACACCTCGCGCTTCACCGGTCTCACCGTGATTCTCAACGGCACCAGCGACGGCTTCAGCCACTACGGCTACCATCGCTACGGCAGCCGCTACGGCTACCACTACGGCAACTATGGCTACGGCTATGGCGCCGATGAAGACGACGAAAACCCCTCACCTAAAAAACGCAAGAAAAAATCGGCTTCCACCACCTGACATGCAGCAGAACAATCCTAACATACTGTCGCACCGACGCATCGCAGGAAACGCTACGTTTCTTGTGGTGCGCACCGTGCTGTCTACCCTGATAGGATTGTTCACCTCGCGCATAGTGCTTCAGGTGCTGGGGGTGGAGGACTACGGCCTGAGCGCCGTGGCAGGCTCGGTCGTGGGCATGCTGAATTTCCTCACCGGCAGTCTCGCCGGCGCCGGTTCGCGCTTCATCACCTACGAGATGGGCCGCAACGACATGGACGCCCTGCGCCGCATGTTCTCGGCCACGCTGTTCATCCAGCTGGGGCTGGCGCTGTTCATCGTGCTTCTGGGCGAAACCGCCGGCGTGTGGTTTCTCGAGCACAAGCTCAATATCTCGCCGGAGCGCATGCACGCAGCGCGGTGGGTCTACCAGCTGTCCATCTTTTCCGCCGCCCTGAGCATTACGCAGGCGCCGTATTCGGCCATCATCATGTCGTATGAGCGCATGAGCATTTATGCCGGTTTCGACATTCTGGGCATGGCGCTCAGGCTGCTTATCGTCTATCTCTTGCTGATTGTAGACGGCGACAAGCTCATCACCTATGCGACGCTGGGCTTCGGAGTGAGTGTGCTGATGCTCGTGATAAACCGCGCCTACTGCATGCACCGCTTTGTGGAATGCCGCGGCAAGCCCAGGTTTGACAAAGGCGCCACCCGCAGCATATTAAGCTACAGCATGTTCACCATCATTAGCTCATTCTGCGTGATGATATGTTATAGCGGCACCACATTCATGATAAACAGCTTTTTCGGAGTAGTGGCAAACGCCGCCGTAGCCCTGGCAGCCACCATCCACGGCATCACCATGATGTTCGGCGCCAACATCCAGGCGGCTTTTCGCCCTCAGATAGTGAAGCAGTATGCCGCCGGCAATGCGCCCACGGTGTGGGGGCTGGCCTGCATGTCGGTCAAATTCACCATGCTGATAATGTCGGTGCTGGTGGTTCCCTGCATCATAGAGGCGCCGGCCGTGCTGGAGTTCTGGCTTGGGCAGGTGCCTCCGATGGCTGTTGAATTTCTCCGCTGCATGCTTGCGGCCGGTTGGCTCGCCTGCATAAGCAACCAGCTCGACACCGTGGCCTACAGCGATGCCTCGATAGGCCGCATCACACTCTACAAAAGCCTTTGCTTCGTCATCAACGCGGGCGTGATTTACCTGCTGTTCAGCATCGGCGCGCCGGCCTGGAGCGCATATATCGCCAACGCATTCATGTACATAGCCCTGAGTGCATCGGCATTGTGCGTGATTCGCCGCATGATTGACAATGCCCGTCCGGGCCATCTTTTCAAGGCTATAGGCCGTTGCGTCGCGGTGATAGGCCTGTCGCTGCTGCCGGTGGCCGGAATGTGCCTGCTGATGGAGCGTTCCCTTCTCAGGCTGGTAATAATAGCTGTGCTCTACGCGGCCGTGGCAGTACCCCTGGCCATGCGCATCGCGCTCACGCCGGAGGAACGCGCGGGTGTGCTGGCCTTTATGACGTCGAAGGTCCAGAAGTTGCTGTCTGTTTATCCATTCAAGGTCATTAACCGATGAGACGCGAAGGCAGGAAACAGGTGCTGATTGTAATCGACAGTCTACGGTGTGGAGGCGCCGAAAAAAGTCTTGTCGCGCTACTGAGACGTCTTGAGTACGAGCGCATGGACGTGGACCTCTTCGTGCGCCGCAGGGGTGGTATGTACGAAACGGATGTGCCGCCTCAGGTGAATTTCGTGGATTATGCGCCGCGCGGCCTGCGCAAATGCTGCATGAGGCTTTCCCACGCCATGGCCATCAGGCTCGGAGGCCGTAAACGCCATGGCGCCGAAACGGAATGGAAAGCCACAGGCGTTTTCTTCCCGGCGCCGGGCAAGACCTACGACGTGGCCATAGCCTATCAGCAGGGCGTGCCCACTTTCCTGGTGAGCGAAAAGATAAACGCACGCCGCAAGATGGCATGGATAAACGCCGACCTCGCTCAGGCCGGCTACGATGCTGAATATTGCCGGCCTTTCTACGACCGGATGGAGAGAGTAATAGCGGTGTCCGAAGCCCTTTCGGCAAAAGTCGTGAAAGACGGCTATGCCGCTGCAGAAAAGGTCGACACCGTGTACGACATTATCGATGTCGCAGCCATCAGGGACGCCGCCGGCCACGCGTGCGAGCTGAAAACACTGCCGCAGGGAGCAGTGCGCATAGTCACGGTAGCCCGCCTGTCGTCGCCCAAGAATCACCTGCTGGCTGTTAGGGCCGCCGCTTTATTGAAAGAGCGCGGCATAGATTTTCTGTGGCATTTCGTGGGCGAGGGTCCCGAGCGCGCCTCAATCGAAAGGGAAATCGAAAAAGCCGGGCTGCAAGACCACGTGGTTCTTGAAGGGCTCAGGCAAAACCCGTACCCGTATTTTGCAGCTGCTGATATTTACGTGCAGACGTCGAGTTTTGAAGGCTTCGGCATTACGCTCACCGAGGCCCGGATACTTGGGCGCCCCGTTGTCACAACCGATTTTGCCGTGGCCCGCGACCAGATACACGACGGGAAAAACGGCCTCATAGCCGGCATGACACCCGAAAGCGTGGCCGACAAAATTGTTCAGCTCGCATCGGACCGGGAATTGAGAGACAGCTTGGGCATGCGTGCCGCAGCAGAGACCAACTATACGGCCGAGACAGAAGGTCGAAAGGTGAACCAGCTAATTTGCGAAGAATGAAGATAGTGACCGTCACATGTAGCAATGCCGAGAACTACGGCGCGCGGCTCCAGGCAGCCGCGCTGGCCGCACGGCTGCGCCGTGAAGGCCACGACGCGCAGGTGCTGGACTATCGCCCGTGGTACATGCGCTTCCACTCGCGGCCGCCGCTACTGCGCATGGCATGGCGCAAGCTGCCCCGCGAACTGTGGCGCTGGAACTACAATACCCATGCAGCGCGCCGCCACGAGCTTTTCGACGATTTCAGCCGCCGCCACATCCCCCTCACCCCTGCGGTGCTGAGCCTGAAGGACCTGCGCGAGCAGCCACCCGTGGCCGACGTGTACATAGCCGGCAGCGACCAGATATGGAATCCGCAGTTCCGCAACGGCAACGACCCGGCGTTTTTCCTCGACTTCGGCGACCCGGCCACGCGCCGCATCAGCTACGCCGCCAGTTTCGGCGTCGACACGGTGGATGTGGCCATGCACGGCGCCCTGCGCGAGCGGCTGGCCGCTTTCCACAGCATAAGCGTCAGGGAACGCGCCGGGCAGCACATCATAGGCCGCGAGCTGGGCATGCCGGCGCCGGCGCTCGTGCTCGATCCCGTGTTCCTGCTTCCGCGCACCTATTGGGACGGGATTGCCGACGAGGCCGCCGGACGTGTGCCCCGCAAGCCCTATGTGCTCGTCTACGACTTCATGCGCAGCAGTGCGGTGAAGCAGGTGGCGCTCAAGGTGGCCCGGGCCAACGGTTGCAGCATTATCTCCGTGGGAGCCCACAGGCTGCCCTACGCCTCCGAAAACCGCCGGGAGGCGTCTCCCGCCGAGTTCCTTGCCTTGATTCGCGGTGCGGCCTGCGTGGTGAGCAACAGTTTTCACGGCACGGCTTTCGCAATGATTTTCGAGCGGGATTTTCTCGTAGTGGAGCGGGAAGACGGCCTGAACGACCGCATGACCGATTTTCTCGAACGCACAGGCATGGAACACCGCCTGGTGGACGCCGATACTCCCGCGGCAGCGTTGACCGCGCACATCGACTACGGCGCCCTGACGCCGGACATTGAAAGCATGGCGCGCATGTCGGCCGAATACCTTTTAAACGCTATAGCACGATGAAGAAGCCGAGGGTGTTCATAGCGATGCATTATTTAGAGATAGGGGGCGCCGAATCGGCTCTTATCGGGCTGCTTCACGCACTCGACCCGGCGCGCGTGGATGTCGACCTCTTCCTGTATTCCCACCGCGGCGAGATGCTCGGCCTTGTGCCCGAATGGGTGAACCTGCTGCCCGAGATTCCGGCCTACGCCGCCATCGAGAAACCGATGAAAGAAATTGTGCGCCACGGACACCTGGCCGTAGCGGCCGCCCGCTGGATGGCGCGGCGGCGCTGGGCGCGCGACAGAAAACGCGGCGGAATAACGATAGATGCGCAATTCGGCTACATAGGCGCGGCGGTCGCGCCCGTGCTTCCGTCGCTGCATCGCTTCGGCCGCTACGACCAGGCCATCTCCTTCCTGGCCCCGCACGACTATGTGCTGCGCCACGTCGACGCAGCGCGCAAGGCGTGCTGGATACACACCGACTATTCCCGCGTGGGCGTGAACGCCGCGCTGGAGCTGCCGGTGTGGGGCGCCTACGACAATATAGTATCCATCTCGCCCGACGTGACCGAGACATTCTGCAGCCGCTTCCCCACCCTGCGCCATAAGATTATGGAAATCCGGAACATCGCGCCTGTCGACCATATCCGCCGCTGTGCGGAAGCCGGCCGCCCTGCCGACATGCCTGCGCGCGACGGGCGCCTGCAGCTGCTCACCATCGGGCGCTTCTCCGGGGTCAAACGCATGTATCTGATTCCTGAGCTGTGCCGCCGTCTTGTAGAAGCCGGCATAGATGTGGAGTGGTTCATCATAGGCTACGGCGCCGACGAAAGCTCAATCCGCGCACGCATAGAAAGCGAGGGAGTGGGCAGCCGCGTGCACGTTCTGGGCAAGAAAGACAATCCCTATCCCTACATCGCAGCCTGCGACTGCTATGTGCAACCGTCGGCTTTTGAGGGCAACAGCGTGACGGTGCGCGAGGCCCAGATGCTCGGCCGGCCGGTCATTATAAGCGACTACCCCACGGCGCACTCGCAGGTGCGCGACGGCGTGGACGGCGTGATTGTGCCCTTGGCCGCCGAAGAATGCGCAGCCGGAATAGCCCGCGTGCTGTCGGCTCCCGAAACGCTGGCCTCGCTTGCGGAAAATATCAAGGCCGCGGACTACAGCAACGCGGCTGAAGTGGAAAAAATCTATAAACTCGCCGGCCTATGAGCATCCCGCACGTGATACACTACTGCTGGTTTGGCGGCGCGCCGCTGCCGCCCGACGCCGAGCGATGCATCGCCTCGTGGCGCCGCTTCTTCCCCGGCTGGGAGATTAAGCGCTGGGACGAGACGAACTACGACGTGCGGGCAGTGCCCTACACCGCGCAGGCCTACGACATGGGCAAATATGCCTTCGTGAGCGACTACGCCCGCTTCGACATACTGCACCGCGAGGGCGGCGTGTATCTCGACACCGATGTCGAGGCCATCCGCAGCTTCGACGACATAGTGGCTGCCGGAGCCTTCATGGGCATGGAGGGACTGATGGTAGCTCCCGGGCTGGGAATGGGAGCGCCTGCCGGTCATCCGATATATTCCGAGATGCTGAGGATTTATGAATCCATGCCCTTCGCCGACGCTGCCGGCCGCCGCCTGCCCGGAACCGTGGTGTCGATAGCCACCGACATGCTTCTATCCCATGGATATAAAAAAGACGGCCGGAAGCAGATGGTGGAGGGAATCACGATATATCCTCCAGAATATTTCTGCCCCCTCGACGACATCACCGGCCGCCTCGACATCACCCCCGCGACCCGCAGCATCCACCACTACGCCAAGAGCTGGTGCGACGGAGCCTCGCCCCTGCGCACTCGCCTGTCGCGCTGGGGGCACCGCCTGCTGGGCCTCAAGACCACAGGGCGCCTGAAAAAACTTTTAAAACTCTGAACGATGCAAGCCGAGCTATATTTCCCGTTTTTTCTTGCCTTGGTGAGCGCGCTGGCGTTGTTCATGGCCTTGCGCTTGCTGGCTTCAGGCGGAGAGAGCCGCATCACGTCGGCCAACAAATCATATAACTTCTGGATAGCATTGGCTATAAGCCTGGTGCTGGTGGTGTGGCTGGGAGGCCGCCCCTACGATGTCACATGTTTCGGCGACACGCTCAGCTATTCGCACATGTACATCAACTACGCACCGGAGGATTTCGAGTTCAATATGAAAGGCGAGTGGTTCTTCGCCTGGATTATGGCTTTCTGCAATATGCTCGGCCTGGACGTGAACGGATTTTTCACCGTTGTGGCGGCGATATATACCCTCACGGCGTTGATGGCCGTGCGCATCATCTTGCCGCGCAATCCGCTGCTGGGCATGGTGTTCGTGTGGGGCTCGCTGATGTATTTCACTTTCTGCGTCAACGGCATGCGCAACGGCATGGCCTGCCACATAATCCTGCTGGCCATGGCCCTGTTCCTTGACTCCCGCTACGTATCGGCTGCCGTGCTGGCATTTCTGGCCATGGGCATCCACCGGAGCACGGCGCTGCCTATAGCCTCGCTGCTTGCAGCAAGGTGGGTGGTGAAAGATGCAAAATGGGCTATTTATATATGGCTGGGTTCTATTGTGGTGTCGCTTTTTGCCGGCGGCTTCTTCGTCAATCTCATCACCTCGCTGGGATTCGACGAGCGCATGGAGAGCTACGCCACGGCTGAATACAACGAGGAGTTCAGCAAGACCGGCTTCCGCTGGGACTTCCTCTTCTACAGCGCCTTCCCGGTGCTCATGGGCTACTATGTGCTCGTGAAGAAGCAGCTTGTAGACAATTGGTTCCGCGTGATTTTCGTGACCTACTGCCTGGCCAACGCCTTCTGGGTGCTCGTAATCCGCATGGCGTTCACAAACCGCTTCGCCTATCTGTCGTGGTTCATGTATCCCCTGGTTCTGGCCTATCCGCTGATAATGATGAAGGTGTGGCCCGACCAGGACAAGCGCACGGCCTACATCCTTCTGGCCTATGTCGGATTCACGGTGTTTATGAACGGATTCTACTGGTAAAACTCCCCCGGAAGCATGTACGCACTCACGATATTCACCCCCACCTACAACCGCGCCCACACGCTCGAGCGCACCTACCGGAGCCTCTGCGCGCAGTCGGCCCGCGACTTCGAGTGGCTCGTAGTGGACGACGGAAGCACCGACGGCACCCGCCGCCTGGTGGAGGGCTTCATGGCCGAAGGGGTGATTCCGGTGCGCTATATATATAAGGAGAACGGAGGACTGCACACGGGCTACAACACGGCCTATGCCAACATCGATTCTCCGCTATGCTGCTGCGTGGACAGCGACGACTTCATGCCCGAGCACGCCGTGGCCACCATCCTCGACCACTGGTCGCGCCGCGGCTCCGATGCCTACGCCGGCCTCCTGGGCCTCGACTTCGACGCCGGCACGGGCAAGCCCCTTGGCGGCTACTTCCCGGCGGGCCTGGAAGAGTGCTGGTTTCTCGACCTTTATATCCGCGGCATTCACCGCGCCGACACTAAGCCGGTGATGCGCACCCAGCTCATGCGCGAGGTGGCGCCGCAAGTGGGATTTGAGGGCGAAAAAAACTTCAATCCCGTGTACATGATGCTGCAGGTGTGCGACCGCCTGCCGCTTCTGATTGTTAATGAAAACCTCTGCTGGGTGGACTATCAGACCGGTTCAGACAGCATGTCGGCCGCGATATGGCAGCAATACGTCTCGTCGCCCCGCAGCTTCGCCAAGCTGCGCCGCCTGGAGATGTCGCTGCACCACAACACAGCTGCAAACCGCGCCCGCTCGGCCGCCCACTATGTGGCATCGTGCATCATCTCGCGCGACCGCCACTGGCTCTCCTCCTCTCCCCGCCCCTGGCTCACCCTGGCCATGGCCCCCGCCGGCCTCCTGCTCTGGGGCCTCATCCGCTACAAGACACGCCTTAAATCTAAAACTATACCACGATGAACATCGCCTACGTAATCAGCTCGCTATCTGTTTGTGGAGGGCTACAACGAATAATCACCGACAAAGTCAACGAGTTAATCAACTCGCCCGGGATAAATATATTTATCCTGTGCACTGCCGACAGCCCCACCAAGACGACAGCATTCCCCATCGACAGCAGGGTGCATATCGAATACAACCAAAACTATTTTCAGCCCGGCAATACTACATTTGCGAGAAACCCTGTGCTATTCGGGATAAAGCTGCTGCAGTGGCGCCGAAGCCGTAGCAAGGAAATCAAGGATTTTGTGCGTAAGAACAAAATCGACATCATCGTCTACAACACTTATAATGCCCACCTACTGCCGACACGGCCGGGGTGCAGGATTATCCTGGAATCGCACACAGCGCGCACAAGCACCGTTTTCCGCAAAAAACGCAAGTTTGACCGACGCCTGCGCTCGGCCGAAGTGGTGGCCGCAATCACGGCAGCCGACTGTGCCCGGTGGCCCGAAGCCCGCCGTGCCGTGTCCATACCTAATTTCACCAATATCAAGCCCGTAGCGCCCTACAACCCCGACACACAACGGGTAATGGCCGCGGGCCGTCTCGACGTCCAGAAAGGATTTGACATCCTGGTGAGTGCATGGCGCCGCGTGGCTCGCGAGCACCCCGATTGGGTCCTCGACATTTTCTATGTTCCGTATACAGGGCTTGAAGTGGCCGACCTTCTCTCTCAGATAAACGAAGCAGGCCTGAGCCACTGCATCAATCTCTGCGAAGCCACTCCCGACATGCCAGCAGCCCTGGCCGAGCACTCCCTTTTTGTGCTCAGCTCCCGCTACGAAGGTTTCGGGCTGGTGCTCATAGAGGCCATGGCCTGCGGGGTGCCCTGCGTGAGCTTCGACTGTCCGGAAGGGCCCTCGGAGATTATTAAAGACGGCCACGACGGCTGGCTCGTGCCTTTCCGCGGCCTCAGCGATGAGAAGCGGGCCGACAATCTTGCCGATGCACTATGCCGCGCCATCACCGACCGCGATGCCCGCATCCGCTTCTCTTGCGCTGCCATGGAATCGGTGCGCCGCTACTCGCCCGAGGCAGTGATACCTCGGTGGACAGCACTGTTCAACTCTTTAGCCGGCAAAAAGAAATGAATATAGCCTACTTCATGGACAATGTGTCGAGTCATGGTGGCGTGGAACGCATCATCATCGACAAGGCCAACTACCTGGCCGCTTTGCCGGGCTACGGAGTCACTGTAGTGTGCCTCGGAGCGCAGGATGAGAGCGGTCCGGCCTACGCGATTGACCCGCGGGTAAAGCTGCATTTTCTTGACTGCCAATTCAGCCCCACTGTTGGGCTGCGCAGACCGATAAGCTTTACAATCCAATGGATAAAGTGGTGGAGACACGTGGCCAAGGCTGTGAAAAAGTTCTACCGGGAGCATCCTATAGATTTGTCTATTTCCCTTGCCTACGACTGCAATCGTCCATACCGCGATAAAAAGACGCCGCATATCATAGAATCTCATGCCTATCGCAAGCAGGCCGAGCAGCTTTCCATCACTCCGCGGCTCACGCATTTCCTCATATCCACGTTTGTGACCCGCGGAGCAGACGTCGTTACTCTCACCGCGGCAGATGCTGCCGAGTGGCCGGAAGCGCGCCGCGTGGACGTGATACCCAATTTCACAAACATACAACCCTGCAAGCCCTACAACCCGGCGTCCCGGAAAGTTGTTGCCGCCGGGCGTCTGCATGACCAGAAGGGCTTCGACTTACTTATCAAAGCATGGAAGATTGTACACGAAAAGTTCCCGGAGCACTCCCTGGAAATATTCGGCGGATATGGCGACGACCAGATGCTTCCGCGCCTGCAGAAACTGGCTGAGAGTTGCGGCATTTCGCAATATGTGCATCTGCGGGGAGTCACAAATGATATGCCCGCCGCTTTTGCCGAGGGGGAGGCGTTTGTATTGAGTTCTCGGTTTGAGGGCTTCCCGCTGGTTCTCATCGAGGCCATGGCATGCGGTGTGCCGCCGGTGGCCTTCGACTGCCCGCACGGACCGGCCGACCTCGTGGACGATGGTGTGAACGGTATTCTTGTACCTTTCAAGAATCTAAGCGACGACCAGCGCGTAGAGCAGCTTGCCGACGGGCTGTGCCGCATGCTCGCGCTGAGCGACGACGAGCGCGGGCGCATGTCGGAAGCTGCAATGAAAAAAGCGGCGTCGTTCTCTCGCGACGCCATAATGGACCGGTGGGTTAAACTTTTCAATGAGGTCGTATGCGGATAGCCTACTGTTGCCAGGACATCACCGTGAGGGGCGGACTTGAGCGCATCACCGTGGACAAAGCCAACGCTATGGCGCGGGCGGGCCACGATGTGTGCCTCCTCGTCAACAATCCTCCCGGCCGCATGCCTGCCTACAGTGTGGACCCTCGCGTGCAGCTGGTGGACATATCCCTGCCTCAGCCCCGCGGCCCGCTCGCCACCTTGCGCTTCAAGTGGTTGCAGAACCGGCGCATAGCCCGCGCGCTGCGCCGTTTCCGCCCCGATGTGCGATGCGTGTCGGCCACGTGGCTCACCGCTGCCCTCCTGTACGGACCCGGAAAACTCGTGCTGGAGTCGCATAACTGGCGCCGGGCTTTCTTTTCCGGCGAGCGGCAAGCGTGGCTGAAGCGCCTCAAGGTAGCTCTGGCCGAGCGCAAGGCGGCTTGCGTAGTGACGCTGCTACCGGCCCACAATGCCGACTGGCCGCACGCCGCGCGCGTAGAAAGCATACCCAACTTCAGCGACATAGCGGCGCCCGATGCTCCGGCGCGCCACGGCGCCATGGCCGCGGGTCGCCTTGTGGCTGCCAAGCAGTTCGACCTGCTCGTGGATGCCTGGGCTATCGTGGCGCGCTCCCACCCCGGCGCCACGCTCGACATCTACGGCGAGGGCCCGCTGCGTGCCGCCCTGCAACAGCAGATTGACGCCCGGGGCCTCGGCGACTCCGTGCATCTCCACGGCAACGCCCGGGATATAGCCGCCGAATATGCTTCGCATGAGTTTTTGGTGCTGAGCTCCCGGAATGAGGGCTTCGGCCTGGTGCTCATAGAGGCAATGCAATGCGGATGCCCCTGTGTGGCAGTGGATTGCCCCGAGGGTCCGGCAGAAATTATCACGGATGGCGTGGACGGCGTTGTGGTGCCCTACCGCAATATCGACCGCGGGCAACGCGTGGAGGCTCTTGCGGCGGCAATCTGTGGCATGCTCGACAATCCCGACCGCTGCCGGCAGATGGGAGCCGAGGCCCGGAAGAACGCCACGCGCTTCAGCAAAGAGACCATAATCAGGCATTGGCAACAACTTTTCAACTCACTCACATGACGTATTCAATAGCCATACGCACCCTTGGCACCGGCGGCGAGAACTATCGCCGGCAGCTCGAGAGCATCGCCCGGCAGACGGTGCAACCCGAGCGTGTGGTGGTGTACATCGCCCATGGCCATGAAGCTCCCGCTTTCCGCGTGGGGCGCGAGGAGTACGTGTGGGTAGCCAAGGGGATGCTCTCGCAACGCGCCCTGCGCTACAGCGAGATAGACTCCAACTGCGTGATGCTGCTCGACGACGACGTGGAGCTGGCACCGGACACCGCCGCCGGGATGCTCCGGGCTCTCGAGAAGCATGGTGCCGACTGCGTGGCGGCCGACACCTTCCTGAACCATCGCATGGGCGTGCGTCAGAAAATCCGCGCGGCCGTGGCCGGTCTTGTACTGCCCTCGCGCTCGCAGCAGAAAGCCTTCAGGATGCGCCGCTGCGGCGCCTTCTCCTATATCTCGCGGCCGGTCCCGGGCGCGTGCTACCCCAGCGACACGGCAGCCGGTCCGTGCTCGATGTGGCGCAGGCAGGCGCTCCTCGCCATCCACATGGAGCATGAGCTGTGGCTGGAGCGACACGGTTTCCCCTATGGCGAAGACGCGGCCTACTATCTCAAGCTGCGGGCCAACGGCCTAAAGCTTTATGTGCTTTTCGACAGCGGGGCCGTGCATCTCGACACAGGCAGCAGCAGCGGGGCGTTTCGCCGCGGCAGCCGGCGCCTGTACATTCGCACCTTCAACAACTACGTGCTGTGGCACCGCTGCGTGCGCGCCGTCTACCCCGGCCCCTACACCACCTTGTGCCACGCGGCTCGCGAGGCCTGGGACCTCGCCGTGGCTACGGCCGCCGGCCATCCCGTGCAATATCTGCGCGCCCTGCGCGACGGCCGCCGCTTCGTGCGCTCGGCCGATTATCATTCAATCCCGCCCTACCGCCTGCCATGAGAATACTCCACTTCATAACATCGCTGCGCACCGGAGGCGCCGAGCGGCTCATGACGGAGCTGCTCCCCGGCTTAGTGGCTGCCGGCCACGACGTGGAGCTGCTCGTGATGGACGGAACGGCAACCCCTTTCACAGCGGCCCTGCGGCAGGCCGGAATAGCGGTCCATTCTCTGTCCGAAGGCCCCGGCGCAATGCACAATCCGCTGCTGGCGATGCGTCTGCGGGCGTTCCTGAAAAGGGGCCGCTACGACATCGTGCACACCCACAACACTCCGTGCCAGTTACTTGCGGCTGCCGTGGCACCTGGCGGCTGCATCCTCGCGACCACCGAGCACAACACCACCAACAGGCGCCGCGCGATGCCGCTGCTGCGCGCTGCCGATGCCCGCATGTACCGCCGCTACAAGGCCATCGTGGCCTGCAGCCCCGCCGTGGGAGCCGCTTTGAACCGCTACCTGCCGGAAACCGCGGCAAAGACCCACGTGATAGAAAACGGCGTGAATCTCAGGGCGTTCGCCGGCGCACAGCCCGCTGCCGACATCGCAGCCCGCTTCCCGGGCAAAAAAACAATAGTGATGGCAGCCGCTTTCAGGCCGCAGAAAGACCACGCCACCATGCTCGCGGCCTTAGAGTTGCTGCCGGAGGAGGAATTCTCGCTCGTTCTCGCCGGCGACGGGGAAAGCCGCCCACAGGTAGAGCAGCTGATTCGCGACCATGGTCTTGAGGAACGGGTGCTCATGGCCGGCAACCGCGGCGACATGCCGGAGGTGATGGCCGCGGCATGGGTGAACGTACTTGCCACACACCACGAGGGCCTGCCGCTTTCCGCCATCGAGGCCATGGCTTCCGGAAAGCCGTTCGTAGGCACCGATGTGCCGGGGCTGCGCGAGGCCATCACGCCGGGTGCGCTCACGGTGGAGCATGCCTCGCCGGAATCGCTGGCCCGCGCCATTCTCGGGCTGGATGCCGATGCCGGGCTGTATAGCAGCGTAGCGCAGGCTTGCGCCGAAAGAAGCCGCGATTTCGACATCGCACATACTATCGAGGGTTATAACACGTTATATAAGAATCTATGCCATTGATATCCGTCATAATACCCGTCTACAATGTGGAGCGCTACGTCGAGGAGTGCCTGCGCTCGGTTTTCGCGCAGACAATGCGCGACTTCGACGTAATCATCGTGGACGACTGCTCCACCGACGGCTCCATGGACATCGTGCGCCGGGTGTGCGCCGAGTGCGCCTCGGGCATCGACGTGCGCATCCTCTCCACCGGCAAGACATCGGGAGTGAGCGTAGCCCGCAACATGGGCATTGACGCATCCGAGGCCCGCTACGTCTATTTCGTCGACAGCGACGATTATATATCGGACGACGCTCTCGAGCAGCTTGCCGCCGTGGCCGCCCGCCACCCGCAGGCTCAGATTGTTTACGGCACGGGCCGCGTTTTCGGCAATGACTCCGAGCTGCCCATTATTGATATTGCATCCAAACACTTCCCGGAGTGCATCGGCGATGCGCGGAAAGCCGGCAAGATGATGCTTACCCACAAACTGTTGCCCGATTATATCTGGAACAGGCTTTTCAAATTGGACTGGCTCAACAAACACTCCTTCAGATTCAAGCCCGGAATTTTGGCGCAGGATAAGCATATTGGATTTTATATGTCACGCCACATTGATTCGATTGCATTTTGCAACGCCCCGACATACTACTACCGTTCCAACGATTCAAATGTCAGCAATTCACACACAGAATTGCAATGGACATGCATAGATTGGATTATCGCGGACTGGACCCGAAATCTCTCATTAAAAAAACTGCCGTTACAGCTGATTTATATTCTTCGGAGCGCCCACACTTCATACACCAGAAGGATATGGAAAAGCGGAGAGTTGCCCTCGGCATACCGCAGAATACCCGGAACACTCTGCTACTGGTTGAAATTAATATATCAATATCATCACAAAAACACACCTGTCTGATCATGGCACTTATATCTGTAATAATACCGGTATATAACACAGAGCGCTACGTGGAGGAATGTCTTCGCTCAGTCTTTGCCCAGACCATGCGCGACTTCGACGTAATAATTGTCGATGACTGCTCAACGGACGGAACTATGAGTATTGTGCGTAATATTTGCGATGAAAGTGCCGCCGACATTAACGTCACCATTATCTCAACACACAAAACATCCGGAGCATCCGTTGCGAGAAATCTGGGAATCGAAATCTCAGACGCCCGTTATCTATATTTTGTAGACAGCGATGACTATATTTCAAACGATTCGCTTGAAAAACTCTCTCGGATTGTAAAACTGCATCCCGGGGTGCAAATGGTATATAGCGGCGCCAGTGTATTTGGCAATTCAAATTATATCGAAACGCTCGATATTGCATCCAAAAAACAACTGCCGGAGTTCATTAACAATGCCAAAGAGGCTTCCAAAATCATGCTTAAGCATTGGCTGCTCCCTGATTATATCTGGAACAGGCTGTTTTTGCGCGAATGGCTTAATCAACATTCCCTGCGATTCAAGCCTGATATTTTGGCCGAAGACCTCCATCTGAAATTGTACATGGCCCGTCATATTGAGACTATAGCATTCTGTAAAGACACAACTTATTTTTACAGATACAATGACAATAATGTGTCTCATACAAAAAAAGCATTTTTAAAGGCGTGCGCGCAGTGGGTCATCTGCGACTGGACTCGCCATCTCACGCTAAAAAACCTGCGGGCTCAACTCACGCTTTTACTTCATCTTGCCAACGACTCGTACCTGATGCAGCGGGGGCCGGATGCGCCGCTGCCGCCGCTGTGGCGCAAGATTCCGGGAGCGCTGCTCCACTGGGCGCGCCTGATGCGCCGCTATGGCCGAGAAATACCCAAGGAAAACAATATAAACCAATAACATATATAAAAACACATGCAACATTTTATCCGTTTTGCCGCTTGCGCCCTTCTGGCCCTGATGGCACTTGTGTCTCCCGACAGCGCCGCAGCGCAGGACAAGCCCACCTGGGCATCGCGCGGCGTGGGCGAGCTCAACCGCAGCCGCTCCAACGACACCTATGAAATCAAAGTGGTGGAGAGCCACGACGTGAACCACGGGCGCCTCGAGCGCATGAAGCTGCAGCCGCTGCTCATGCACATACGCCAGAACATGGGCGCCGAGCCCGATGGCCTGGCCGTGGACAGCATAGCCCAGCCCGACGGCTCCATTCTCCTGAGCATCACCTACTTCGACAAGGACGGCGACCTGCACAACATCAAGGCCAAGCGCATCGATGCCTACAGCAACTACGACGACTTCGAGGTGAACAGCTTCGAGTGGCAGATGTGGCAGCTCTACGCCATAGGCAAGCCCGATGTAGAGCCCCGTTTCGACGAGTTTGAAATCACCCACAGCTACAACGGCAAGGCCCTGGCCATGTCCATCATTCCCGGCTGGGGACAGCTCTACAAGGGCCAGACAGCCAAGGGTTGCGTGATTATGGGCGTCGAGGCCGTGTCTATCGTCACAGCCGCCCTGGGCCAGCACAAGATGAACTACATGAGGGACGAGGCCGCCAAGAATCCCGATGTATATGCCAGCTGGATGTCCAAGGCCAACAGCTGGAAGAACGTGCGCAACGTGGCCATCGTAATCGGCGTGGGCACCTACGTCTACAACCTCATCGACGCCGCCACCTCGAAGGGTGCCCGCCGCGTGATGCTACACAAGGCCAACGGCAGCGGCCTCACCTTCGCACCCATGATCGACAGCGAAGGCCACGGCATGACCCTTGCCTACCGCTTCTGATGAAAATCATCCGTGCGTCCACCATACCGCTGTCGCTCAACGTGTTCTGCCGCGGGCTGCTCAAGCACCTCTCGGCAGAATACGAGGTGCTGGCCGTGTCGTCGCCCGGCCCCGACCTCGACGAGGTGGGCCGGCGCGAGGGCGTGCGCACGGCGGCCGTGGCGATGGAGCGCGAGATAGCTCCCTTCTCTGACCTGCGCTCGCTGTGGCGCCTCTACAGGCTCTTCCGCCGCGAGCGGCCGGCGATGGTGCACAGCATGACGCCCAAGGCCGGCTTGCTGTGCATGATGGCGGCCCGCATGGCGCGCGTGCCCGTGAGGGTGCACACCTTCACCGGCCTCGTATTCCCCACGGCCACAGGCCTCAAGCGCCGCATCCTGATGCTCACCGACCATATCACCTGCGCCTGCGCCACCCATGTGGTGCCCGAGGGCCGCGGGGTGAAGAACGACCTCGAGCAGGCCCGCATCACGCGGCGCCCCATGCGCGTGCTGGGCCACGGCAACGTGCGCGGCATCGACCTCGACCACTACCGCCGCACGCCGCAGGTGGAGCAGCAGGCCGCCCGGCTGCGGGCATCGCTGGGCATCGCTCCAGGCGATGTTGTGCTGGTGTTCGTAGGCCGCCTGGTGGCGGAGAAGGGCGTGGCCGAGCTCGTCCGGGCTTTCACGGCCATCGACAATCCCGCCGTGCACCTGTTGCTCGTAGGCCCCGAAGAACCGGGCCACGACCCGCTCGACGCCGCCACCCTCGCCGCCATTTCCGGCCACGACCGCATCCATGCAGTGGGTGCGCAGCCGGACGTGCGGCCCTATCTCGCCGCCGCCGACATCGCCGTGCTACCCAGCTACCGCGAGGGTTTCCCCAACGTGGTGATAGAGAGCGGCGCCATGGAGCTGCCATGCGTCGTCACCGACATCAACGGCTCGCGTGAAATCATAGAACACGGACGCAACGGGCTGATAGTGCCACCGCGCGATGCCGACGCTCTCGCCGGTGCCCTGCGCGCCCTGGTCGACGACCCTGCCCTGCGCGCGCGCCTTTCCGCCAACGGCCGCCCCATGGCCGCGTCGCGCTTCGAGCAGGGCTACGTGTGGAACTGTCTCACAGATTTTTACCACGAAATTCTATGATATACCGCCGCTTCGGAAAACGCGCTGCCGACATCCTCGTATCGGCCACCGCCCTGCTGTGTCTCAGCCCCGTGATAGGCGCCACGGCCCTGTGGCTGCATTTCGCCAACAAGGGCGCCGGAGCCTTCTTCTCGCAGCTGCGCCCCGGCCGTGGCGGCAAGATATTCAGGCTCTACAAGTTCAAGACCATGACCGACGAGCGCGACGCCTCCGGCCGGCTGCTGCCCGACGCCGCGCGCCTCACCCGCGCCGGAGCCTTCGTGCGCTCCACCTCGCTCGACGAGCTGCCCCAGCTGTGGAACGTGCTGCGCGGCGACATGTCGCTCATAGGTCCGCGCCCCCTCCTGCCCCAGTATCTGCCCCTCTACAGCCCGGAGCAGGCCCGGCGACACGACGTGCGCCCCGGCATCACCGGCTGGGCGCAGTGCCACGGCCGCAACGCCATCTCCTGGGCCAGGAAATTCGAGCTGGACGTGTGGTACGTGCGCAACTTGTCGCTAATCACCGACTTACGCATCATCGGCATGACCCTCCGCTCGGTGCTCCGCCGCGAGGGAATAAGCGCCGAAGGGCAGGCCACAGTCGAGCCCTTCAACGGGAAAAACTGAGCAGAACGTTTTTTTCAAAAAAAAGTTTGATTTTTAACATTTATTTTATTTGCAATCAAAAAAATTTGCATAAATTTGCGTCCGAGTTAAAACACGAACACTGACAGTACTGAAAATTATTTTTTCTAAACCGGACCCGTCTATCCTTTTTCTACCTAATCTGAAAAAATGCACAAACGACTTCTACACTGGTATCTTTCGCGCGACAGCGTGCCTTATTGGTACGTGCTCGCAGCCGACTGCCTGATAGTTCTGGCGGGCGGCCTCGTCGCGTATGCCGCAAATCACGGTGCGATAGCCATGGTAGCCAATCTTGGTTCGCTCGTGACGACGCTGGCCATCTACCTGCTCTGCTTCTTCGTGGGATTCAGGGCCCTGCACACCTACAGCGGCATTATCCGCCGCACCACCACGGCCGATCTGCTGCGCGTCACGGCCGCCCTGGGCATAGGCGTAGCGGTCATCATGCTCGTGCGCGTGTTCTTGCGCAGCGACTCCTTTCTGCTCCCCATCAAGCTGGCCGACCTGCTGCTGCTCACGCTCATTGCAGCCGTGGGCATGTGCGGCCTGCGCGTAATGGCCAAGGAATTCTACGACATGTATCTGCGCGAGCGGGCTCCCGGCGGCGCCTACGGTTTTGAATCCGGCGCGCTGCTCGACATGGAGCTGGCCGACCTGCTGCCCCGCGAGCCCATCAGTGTCGACACCGCCGCCATCGCCGGCGCCATGCGCGGCCGCCGCCTCATGGTCACCGGCGCCGCCGGCAGCATAGGCAGCGAGCTCAGCCGCATGCTGGCAGCCTACGGCCCCTCCGAGCTCATCCTCATCGACCAGGCCGAGACGCCCCTGCACCAGCTCAGCCTCACGCTCCGCCGCGACTATCCCGGCGTGCAGGCCCGCTGCATCATCACGAGCATCTGCCACTCCCACCGCATGGACCGCATCATGGCCCAGTACCGCCCCGAAATCATCTTCCACGCCGCCGCCTACAAGCACGTGCCCATGATGGAAGACAACGCCGTGGAGAGCGTGCTCAACAACATCGACGGCACCCGCAAGCTGGCCACCCTGGCCGTGAAGCACGGCGTGCGCAAGTTCATAATGATATCCACCGACAAGGCCGTGAACCCCACCAACGTGATGGGCTGCAGCAAGCGCATCTGCGAGATTTTCTGCCAGAGCCTCTCCGGCACCCCGCAGGCCGGCAACACCCAGTTCATCACCACCCGCTTCGGCAACGTGCTGGGCAGCAACGGCTCCGTCATCCCCCTGTTCCGCGACCAGATTCGCCGCGGTGGTCCCGTCACGGTGACCCACCCGGACATCATCCGCTACTTCATGCTCATCCCCGAGGCCTGCAGCCTGGTGCTGGAAGCCGCCCTGCTGGGCCGCGGAGGCGAAATCTTCTGCTTCGACATGGGCAAGCCCGTGCGCATCGCCGACCTGGCCGAGCGCATGATCGAGCTCAGCGGACGCCGCGGCGTGAAGATAGAATACAGCGGCCTCCGGCCCGGCGAGAAACTCTACGAAGAGCTCCTCACCGACGAAGAGACCGTGCTCCCCACCCGTCATCCCAAGATCAAGATAGCCAAGGTGCGCCACACCGACCCCGCCGTGGCCGAGGCCGAAATAGACCGCCTCATAGCCACCGCCAAGACCTACGACGAGCCTGCCGTGCTCGAGCTCATGCACCGCATAGTGCCTGAGTATCACAAGCCTGGCACCCGGCCGCAAGGCAAGGTGCTCGGCGCCCCCGCCCGCCGGCCCATGGCGGCAGCCTTCTGAACAGATAAAAACACCTCACACGAATATAGAAAAGCCAACGATGTCCCTTAAACGCAAATTCAAAGTATCAGCAGCGATTGCCGCTCTCGCATTCGCAGCCGCATTGGCCCCGGCTCGCACTGCTGCCCAGTTGTACTCCTCGCTCGAGGAAGCCGAAAACGACTCGTCGTACACCGAAGTGTACCGCGGCAGCCACCAGTACGTGGCGCCTTCGGTCACCGAAGTGGTGCGCGACAGCGTCTTCGACCCCGACCGCGTAGTGACAAACAAATTCAGCAAAAACTGGTTTGTCTTCGCCACCGGCGGCGCCCACTCGTTCGTAGGCGACTACAGCGGCCGCGGCAAGTTCAGCGGCACCATCTCGCCCGACTGGAGCGTGGGTATCGGTAAATGGTTCACCCCGGGCGTGGGTCTGAAGGTCGAGTTCATCAAATCCGACTCCAAAGGCTACACCGAGTACCTGACCGGACACTACGGCTACGGCCCCATCCAGTTCACCAGCGACGGCGTGCCCTACCGCAAGATGAAAACACGCTGGTGGGACATCAGCATCGACGTTATTCTCAACCTCACACGCCTCTGGAAAGGCTACGAAGGCATGGGCAACAAAAAGGCCATGAACCAGTTCATGCTCAACCTGGGTATCGGCGGCGTGCACCACATGGGATTTGAAAACGGCCACGGCTCCGACAACGAGCTCAGCTTCCACACCGAGCTGCAGTACAGCCGCTTCTTCACCCCCGGCAAGCGTTTCAGCCTCGACATCAAGGCACGCGCTCTTTTCTATCAGACCAACTTCGACCTCGAATACGGCCAGGCCAACACCGCCTCGTCGAAGTTCGACGTCAACGCAGGCATCGACGTGGGCTTCACATTCTACCTGGGCAAGAAACGCGCCAACGGATGGGGACACGGCGCCACCAAGGTATATCAGCGCGACTATCGTGAGGTAAAGACCGTGATCGTGCGCAACAAGCCCGTGGCCGGCGCAGGCCCCGTGCAGTACCGCACCCTCTCCTTCTACGTGTTCTACCCCAACAACTACTCCGGCCGCAACGACGCCCCGCAGGTGGCCGACGCCACGGTCAACGCCCTCGACTACCTGGCCGGCGGTATCTACACCCAGAAGCGCTTCCGCTCGGCCTCCGATGCCGACGGCCGCATAGGCGCCGGCATCAGCACCAACGGCCTGGCCTACGTGGACGTGCCCACCGAAAACGCCAGCAAGCCCTTCGCCTTCGACTTCATGCCCCGCGGCTACGAGATGAGCGACTCCGTGCCCCTCAGCCTCAGCCTCCAGGCCCCCGACCGCCAGGAATTCGCCGAGCTCTCCGGCTACTACTACGCACCCATCTGGGACGGCAAGCACCAGTGGCAGTATCGTATCGACGACGCAACAAAGGGACAGGTGCTCCTGAGCGACGCCAACTATAAGGAAACAGCCACCTTCGGCCTCAACTCCCACCGCGGCCTCGAAACCGTGCGCCAGAACATGGAGCTGCGCGACGGCCAGCCCGTCAACAACGACGAGCTCGTGAGCTTCGCCGATGTCTACGCCGCCCTCAACGGCGACGGCGACTACATCAACCAGTTCACCGACTCCGCCGCCGTGGCCCACGTGCGTGAGGTAATCAACAACGGCACCATCGCCCTCATCCAGTTCGAGGGTCTCGCCACCAGCCAGGACAACTACTCCGGCGAGAACAGCCGCCAGGTGGGTATCGACCGCAACAACGCCCTGTCGGAGAACCGCGCCCGCACCGTGCTCACGTGGCTCCAGCAGCATCCCAACATGAAGGAAGTGCACCACCTCACGTCCAACGAGCCCTTCTTCGCCAACGGCATCAAGCCCGTCGACGACCCCTCAACCCGCGGCCTCAGCGCCAAGCTGTGGCGCTCCGTGAAGGTAAAGATCCACTACCTCATGCCCCAGGGCGACACCACGATACG
>CAYUUN010000025.1:0-30460 GCA_964447895.1 uncultured Bacteroides sp.
CAAAACCTGGACGGCTATCTTTTTGACCCACACCTGCAACCGCGGACGGTTGTACAGCGCAGCGAGGCCTGAGGGACCACTCCAAAAGGCTCCGGCGCTTCGGAGATGCGCTGTTTTCTCACAAAGATTTGTGTAATGACTTCTGAGTAGTTACGCCTCCCCCACCCTTTCATAAAAAGATACAAAAAGACAAAAGGAGCAAAAGAAACAAAAAGAATAGAGGGCATCCCTGATGAAAAGACCGAAGGGCCGCCCCTTGCGAAATTCCGGGCAGCCCTTTTCAACCGGTGAATCCACAACCTTAGAGCGCGAGGCGCAAGCCGAAGCTGTGGCCGCGAAGGCCCGGAGCAAGGAGGCCGCGACAGGCTACCCGGCAGTCAGCGGGGGGTTGCCCCAACTACCGCCCCGATTGACGCGATTAGAACTCTTTGACATTTATACATTATAAATAAGTTTCAACAATTAGATTATATAAATCTTCGAGTTGGTATTGCTATCTTCAAACTTACTTATCAGTCATTATGGAACACCATAACACTTTCTTCGCAAGCGTGAATCCCGCGGATGCCAATCCCGAATCTTAATATAAACTAATTATCGAAACTTACTTATTTAATAATATCATTGTGGAATTTGTGTTATTGTTCGCAATGAAAATAACTCAGTATCACTCAGTAGATGATTCCCGATACCCTTTGCGCCGTTATTAACATCATAGATATTCGGCCAATAATCATATCTATCCCAAGGACCATCACTACCGGCTATTACCCATGCATTACCACTATTGCGACTATTGCGACTTGTAGGCTTATTGTAATCCCAACCTGGAGCCCAATAAAAACCATTGATTTCATCTCCTCCAAAGGCATGCATACAATCGTTTAATGCTCTACGATATCTATACAACAGATATAACTGTTCAAAAGAAGGTGCATTAGATCTTAATGAAGGGTCCCACTCTAAACAAGAGTATTTTGTGTCATTTAAACCTATGATATATCTCTTCCCATCATGAACAACACAAACGCCCCCCTTTAAATATTTCTCTCTTCCTTTTAATTCACTCCATTGCTCTTTAGTAATAAAACATTTCGTACCATCTTCCTTCGTGACATATAGTGATAAGTGAAGTGGAGTATTAGAGAAGTTCGAGGAGCTTGAATATTGCTCTTTTAGAAGGCCATCCGATACCTCTTTCGATAGTTTAGTAAGTTCGGGTAAGGACTGGGCCGGTCCGCTAACATCAAGAGCTTTTTCCACTAGACCTGTTTCCACGTTTATAAGTCGGGATGAGATGAAGAACTCTTCCCAAACTTCATTTACATCCGCAACAACAACAAATCTGACACCAAACTTATTGCCCAATCTAACTATTTGGGAATCACGAACCTCTCCAGATGTCTGATAGTCATTCTCCTGAGCTATTGCTTCAAGAAAATCAGCTGTGCGTTCAACTGCCGCATATGTTCCACTCGATGTTATAGCGGTTACTAATTTGGCGCCTAGTACCTTTTTAACGGAATTATCTGCATCACCTGTAACGTACACAGCCACTTTCTTTTTAGTAGCGTCCTGACCCTGCGCTACCACCGAGGAGCCGGCAAAAACACACAGCAACAAGGCCGTGATGAATCTTGTGAGTGTTTTCATTGCCTTGTTTACTTGGATTTCTTGTTAAGGAGACGATAGGCCACGTTATTAGCCAGGGCCGTGATTGTGGCGCTTCCTTCGTACTCGCGGCTCGCGTTGCAGGTCTTGAGCACCTCGCCGGTCTCGAGTTCGATAAAACGGGCCGACATCTGGCTCTCGTCGTCGCTCGTGATTACGGCGTTTACAGCAATCACATAGTCCACACCCAGGCGCTCGCCTATGGCACGGATCTGACTTTCGGGCACCATACCGCTCAACTGAAAATCGTGCTCCTTTTCGAGCGCTTTCAGAAACGCCGCGTTGCGCTCGAAAGCGCGATACTCCTTGTTGCCCGAGAGGCGCGACATTATGGCGGAGTTCACCATGGCTTTCTGCTCCTTGGAGATGTTGCCCTCCACGAAAACCGCCACTTTCTTTCCGGCGGCAAAAGCATCCATGCCGAAAAGGCCTGCCACCACTGCAATAATTGCGAGAATAAGTGTTCTTTTCACTTCCGTAATTGTTAGTGCCGCGGTCTTCCCCTCGTTGGCATTTGGTAAAAAAAAGAAAAAGCGCAGGAATCTGTATCTGTTGCCGTCCTACTTGTCGAGGCTTCTCGCATTGCCCTTTAGATGTTGGACGGCAACACGCAGAAGCCCACGCCAGTATATGCAAACTATGCACCGTCGCCCCGGGTCTCTCGCGAGACCTCGCGCCGGATGCAGGGTGTTACATAACCACGGGCATCTACCGTTGCTCAATCCTTGACATCTAAATGAAATTTTGCGAGAATTCCGACAAGTCAAGAATCAGCGCGGATAAACGCTTATTAAATATGTGTGCATCCCACCCGCATTTCCCCCTGACCGGGCTTCTGCGTAGTGGTGTGCGAGGCAAAATTAGCAATATTTTTTGAATCAGCCAACAATCCCACAAAAAAAAGCAGAAGAAACAAAAAGAACTGTTTTTAGGGGAAAACATCTACCCCGATGGCGAGCTCTGCGTTTAGCGGGGCACCACAAGCTGCGCGCGGCTCTGCAGCGCTTGCCGCAATTATTCCCGAGGCGCCCTGCTAAACGCTGAGTTTATTTATTGGGGCGGGGTTTGTCTCGGGGTGGCGGGAAGGTGGATTTTGTAGTTTCGGCAGTTTTGGTTAAATTTGCAGTCATAAACGCTAAACTTATTGATTGCAATGAATATGAAATTTATCCGCACTGCTGTTGCAGCTCTCGCTGTGGCCGTGGCCGTTCCTGCTTTCGGCCAGCTTAATATCAACAAGGGCAAGGCTATCCAGGCTCTGGGCAAGGTTGCCCAGGCCGCTACCATCTCGGACGAGCAGATGGCTGCCTACGTGAAGGAATACATCGACTGGATGGACAAGAACAACCCTGTGACGCCGGCCGACAATGAATACACCCAGCGCCTCGCACGCCTCACGGAAGGCCTCACGAGCGTAGAGGGTATTCCCCTGAACTTCAAGGTGTACGACGTGATAGACGTGAACGCCTTCGCCTGCCCCGACGGCAGCGTGCGCGTGTTCTCCTCGCTGATGGACATCATGAGCGACGAGGAACTCTTAGGCGTGATAGGCCACGAGATAGGCCACGTGGCCCACAAGGACAGCAAGAAGGCTTTCAAGCAGTCGCTGCTCACTTCGGCCCTGAAGGACGCCGTGGCCTCCACGGGCAATGTGGCTGCCGCGCTGACCGACTCGCAGCTGGGCAGCCTGGGCGAATCGCTGGCATCGGCCACCTACTCGCAGAAGCAGGAAAAGGCTGCCGACGACTATGGCTATGATTTCCTCAAGAGCCACGGCCGCAATCCCTGGGCCATGGCTCTGAGTTTCCAGCGCCTGAAGGCTCTCGAAGCCGAGGCCGGCGCCAAGAAGAGCAGCAAGATGAACCAGCTGTTCTCGTCGCACCCCGACCTGGACGTGCGCATCAAGCGCATGGAAGACCGCGCTACCAAGGAAGGATACGAAAAACCTGAGAACTAAGCACCATGAAAGTAGAGACCAAGCACGAGGGCGACATCACGCTCTACACCCTCACCAACGAATCGGGCGCCTCGGTGACGCTCTCGAGCCTCGGCGCGGCCATCGTGGCCGTGCGCGTGCCGGACAAGAACGGCAAGCTCGAGGATGTGGCCCTGGGATATAAGAACCCCGCCGACTACGACAACGACGGCCCCTGCGCCGGCAAGACCCCCGGCCGCTACGCCAACCGCATAGCCCTGGGCCGCTTCTCGCTGGACGGCAAGGAGTATCAGCTGCCCATCAACAACGGCCCCAACTGCTGCCACGGCGGCAACGGCTTCCAGAACAAGATATGGAACGGCCGCTTCATAGGCGACGGCATTCGCTTCGACTACTCCTCGCCCGACGGCGAGGAAGGCTTCCCCGGCCGCGTGGAGGTGGCCGTGAGCTACCGCTGGAACGACCGCAACGAGCTGGCCATCGAGTTCAGCGCCTCGACCGACGCCAAGACGGTGATAAACCTCACGAACCACGCCTATTTCAACCTCGAGGGCCACAACGCCGGCAGCGTGCTCGACCACGTGCTGAAGCTCAACGCCTCGCGCTGGCTGCCCACCGACGACACCCTCATCCCCACCGGCGAGATCGCCCCGGTGGCCGACACCCCCATGGATTTCCGCGAGGGCAAGACCCTGGGCCGCGACATCCGCCAGGACTTCCCCGCGCTGAAATACGGCAAGGGCTACGACAACTGCTGGGTGCTCGACGACTGGCAGAAGCACAAGCTGGTGCACGCCGCCACGCTCATAGCCCCCGAGAGCGGCCGCGTGCTGGAGGTGGACACCACCCAGCCCGCAGTGCAGGTCTACACCGGCAACTGGTTCACCGGCTCGTCGCCCGTGAATAAGGAAGGCCGCCCCTACGTGGACAACGACGGCGTGGCCATAGAGTGCCAGGGCATGCCCGACGCCCCCAACAAGCCCGGTTTCCCCAGCCAGATACTGGGCCCCGGCGAATTGTACACCCAATTCATCATCTACCGGTTCAAGACCCTCAATGCCTGATTTCAAGGTTCATATCCTTGGTTGCGGCTCGGCCACCCCTACGGCACGGCACCGACCGTCGTGCCAGGTGGTCGACGCCCATGGCAAACTGTTCATGATCGACTGCGGCGAGGGGGCCCAGCTCGAGTTCAGGCATCAGAGCCTGAAATTCTCGCGCCTGGGCCACATCTTCATCTCCCACCTGCACGGCGACCACTTCCTGGGCCTTCCCGGCCTGCTCTCCACCATGGCCCTGCACCAGAAGGAGGGCGACATCACGGTGCACATCCACCCGGAAGGCGCGCGCCTGCTGCAGGAAATAATGGCCGTGCTGTGCCGCGAGACCAGCTACACGCTGCACTACGACATAATCCGCCCGGGCGAACGGCGCGTGCTCTACGAAGACAAGTCGCTGGTGGTGGAGACCTTCCCGCTCTTCCACCGCGTGCCATGCTCGGGATTCATCTTCCGCGAGAAGCAGCCGCGGCGACCACTGCGGGCCGACATGCTTGAGTTCTACTCCATCCCCGTGGCCGCCCGGGCCGAAATAGCCGCCGGAGCCGACTACACGGCTCCCGACGGGCGCGTGATACCCAACGCGTGGCTCACGCTCGACCCGCCCGAGCCGGCATCGTACGCCTACTGCTCCGACACCCAGGCATCGCCCGAGGTGGCCCGAGCCGTGGCCGGCGTGCGCACGCTCTACCACGAGGCCACCTACGACGACGCCCAGGCCTTCAAGGCCGCTCCCCGCGGCCACTCCACAGCCCGCGAGGCCGCCATCGTGGCCCGCGAGGCCGGCGCGCGCCGTCTCGTGATAGGCCACTACTCCAAGAGCATCCTCGACGAGAGCGTGCTCACATCGCAGGCTGCCGAAGAATTCGACGGCCCCGTAACGGCCGCAATGGAAGGCCTGGTGTTCGACCCATGAGCGCCGCCTGCAGCCGCGACGAGCGCTACATGCAGCTGGCCCTGGCCGAGGCGCGCCGGGCTGCCGCCGAGGGCGAAGTGCCCATCGGTGCCGTGGTGGTGGCGCCCGACGGTGCCATCGTGGGCCGCGGCCACAACCTCACGGAGACGCTGCACGACGTGACGGCCCACGCCGAAGTGCAGGCCATAACGGCCGCCGCAGCCACCCTGGGCAGCAAGTACCTGGACGAGTGCACGCTATACGTCACGGTGGAGCCGTGCCTGATGTGTGCCGGCGCCATCGGCTGGAGCCACCTCGCCCGGATCGTAGCCGGCACGCCCGACCCTAAGGGCGGCTTCACAAGCAACACCGTGCGCTCGCCCTTCCACCCCCGGGCCGAATACCTCTCCGGCGTGCTCGCCGACGAATGCCGCGCCCTGATGCAGGACTTTTTCAAGCAACGACGCAGATGACTATTCTGCTGAATACAGGTAGCACTCGCGCTGAGGCGCAGAGCTATTGTTTATTTATCTGAAATCCAAATTATAGACCGCGTCGGAGACGCGGTGTATCTTAGCCTCAGGTCGAGCGTAGCGAGGCCTGAGGAATGCGTCTAATTCCTTGGCGGAGCCTCGGAGAGGCGATGTTATTATTATAGGGCAACCCCCTATCGGGGTACTCTGCGCGATTACTCACACTCAATTCACCGGGCAATGACCGCAACGAAACATAATTTGATAATTTAAATTCGTTTTAATCAATTAGTATTGTTTTTTGTTGTATCTTTGTAAATCCTTTAATTACCGGAGACAAAATTATGGCAAGACCTATAGCGGAAACACCATTACTCACCGGCGAAGATGCCGTGCGATTTGAGAAGCTCAGAATAGAAGTTGAGAGTCTCAGCCGTGAGCAACGTGCGGAAAATACAAGGAAACTCAAAGAGGCAGTAAAGAAAGCCAAGGAATACATATCGATATGTATTTGATATGAGACTCGTAAAACTTACTCCCGGGCACAAACTCGCTGAATTTGATTGCGGGGATGAAGATTTAAATAATTTTCTTGTCGAGGACGCCAAAGGTTTCCTCGACAAACGTATTGCCACCTCCTATCTCCTTGAAGACAATGGCAATATCGTTGCTTATTTCTGCCTTCTAAATGATAAAATAAGCCGACAGGACGTTACTAACGGCCAATGGAAGAAAATCAAGAGTGGCTTTCCTGAGCGTAAACAGTTCGGGAGTTATCCGGCCATAAAGATTGGACGCTTTGCAGTATCTTCCAGCTACAAGGGAAGAAATATAGGAACTGATTTGATGAATTTGCTGAAAGGTATGCTCCACGAAAATCCTAATTATTCAGCTTTCCGGTATCTGACAGTAGATGCATATCTTTCAGCTATCGACTTTTACTTAAAGAACGACTTCAAGCTGTTATCGGTAAAAATACAAAACGATCACACTCGCCTTATGTTCTTCGATATGATGGAGCTTGAATAATGTGACCGCGGGTGGAATGAACAAGCAACGACGCAGATGAAATACTTTCTTATAGCCGGCGAGGCGTCCGGCGACCTCCATGGCTCGCAGCTGATCAAAGCCCTGCGAGAGGCCGACCCGCAGGCCGAGTTTGCTTTTCTCGGCGGCGACCTCATGGCGCAGGCCGCCGGCACGGAGCCCGTGATACACTACCGCGACATGGCTTTCATGGGTTTCAGCGAGGTGATACGCCATATGCCGCAGGTGATGGGCAACCTTAGGGAGGCCCGCCGGGCCATGCTGCAGTTCGCGCCGGACGCGTTCATCCCCGTCGACTATCCCAGCTTCAACTTCAAGGTGGCCAAAACCGCCGCCCGCGCGGGCATTCCGGTGTTCTATTTCATAAGCCCCAAGCTGTGGGCGTGGAAATCGTGGCGCATCAAGTCTATCAAGCGTTATGTGAGCAAAGTGCTGGCCATCTTTCCATTCGAGCCTGAATGGTATGCCGCGCGCGGCTATCGCGCCGACTACGTGGGCAATCCATCCGTGGCCGAAATAGACGCGGCACTGGCGCAGGCCCCGGGACGCGACGACTTCCTCAAACAGCACAAGCTGCGGGAACGCCCCATAATAGCGCTGCTGCCCGGCAGCCGCCGCAGCGAGGTGCGCCGCAACCTGCCGGTGATGATAGAGGCCGTGCACAGGTTCGCGCAGTACCGACCCGTGGTAGCCGCGGCCCCCGGCCTCGACGACGCCTTCTATGCGTCGCTCACGTCGCTGCCCGTGGTGCGCGACGCCACCTACCCCCTGCTGCGCCATGCGGCAGCTGCCCTCGTGACCAGCGGCACAGCCACGCTCGAGGCAGCCCTGGCCGGGGTGCCGCAAGTGGTGTGCTACCGCTCGAACGGCAGCAAGCTCACCCACGACATCATGAAGCACGTGCTGAGCATAGGCCACGTGTCGCTGCCCAATATCATCGCCGGCCGCGAGATTGTGCCGGAAATGCTGCTGCACCGCTGCACGCCGGAGCTCGTGGCCGAGCAGCTCACGCCATTGCTGCGCGAGGGTTCGGAAGCCCGCGAGGCGCAGCTCGAGGGCTACAGGGAAATGCGCTGCATCTTGGGCGACAAAGACGCCGCCACCACGGCCGCGCGTATTATCACGGACGCACTCCGGCAAACTCGATAATTCGATTGCGGCGAAAATCGCCATCGGAGGGTGGAATCAGGCTCGCATGATCCCACTCGGGCTGTGCCCTCGGGGGTCGCTCGCCGGATAAAAATGTATGGGGCGGGGACCGCGGGGTGCGCTCTACGGCGCGTCGTTTTTAGCTAACGAGCGGGCGACTTGCACGGGGTATAGCCGCTATCCGTGGCCCTGGGAGGGGGCTTAATGGCTGGCAGGACAGCCCATCCCGGGCTGTCGCCGTTGATACAGCTACCCACGGGCGACCCGCCCGCGGTTAACCAAAGGTAGGGCCTCCGGCACTTTCGCCAGATAGGCGCGTCGTTCTCTCCCCTTTCTGAATCAGATTTTCGAGGAGAGGAGGGCCTGGGGGGGAGCGATGAGGTAGAGGTGCTTGCGGGCGCGGCTCACTGCGGTGTAGAGCCAGCGGTAGAGTTCGGCGCCGAGAGCGTCGTCGGGAATATAGCTGAGATCGACAAACACGTTTTGCCACTGGCCGCCCTGGGCCTTGTGGCACGTCATGGCATAGGCGTATTTCACCTGGAGGGCGTTCCAATAGGGGTTGTCGCGCAGGGCGCGGGCCCGGAGGTCGTAGGGCATGGACGGCTCGAACATTTCGGGGTCGCGCATGATGGCCTCGAAGAGCTGCTGCGAGCGCTCGTAGCTCAAGGCCGGGGTCTCGGTGAACAGGGTTTCCATCAAGAGCTTGGCGTCGAACTCGGCCGCGCCGCCGCTGCCCGTCATGCTCAGGCGCACGTCGGCAAACTGAAAGCCGTAGCGCCACTCCGTGCCGTAGATCTTGACCACGCGCACAATGTCGCCGTTCGCCACAAAGTCGAGTCCCTTGACCTGGCGCGCCCAGTGGTAGTTGTTTTTGGCCACGATGAGCATCTCGTCGCGGCACAGCTGCTCCTCGCGGTAGAGCACCTCGGTGCGGATAGCGCGGTTGTAGTCGGTGGCTCGCCGGTTGCTGCGCGAGATGAGCAGGCACTCGTCTATGCCGTCGGCCGAATAGGCGCGGTCGAGCATTTCGGGCAGGTCTTCGCCGCTCACGATGCTCACGTCGGGAAACCCGGCGGTGCGGAGCTGCGGAATCTTCTCGGCACCCGCCGCGAGCGCCGCGCGCAGGGCCGTGGCGTTGTACAGGATGCCCGAGCGGGCGCCCTGGCGCATGGTGGCCGTCATGGTGGCGCGCGAGGGGCGCAACCCCAGGGCGCGCAGCCGCGCGGGGTCCATGGCCGGCGACTCCAGCGAGCCCACCGGGGGCAGCTGGGCCGTGTCGCCTATGAGGATGAGGCGGCAGTTGTCGCCCGTGTAGACGTACTGCACCAGGTCGTCGAGGATGCTGTCGGCCCCTGCCCCGCCGCCTATCATGGAGGCCTCGTCGACGATGAACAGGGTGTTGCGCGAGCGGTTTTCCACCAGCGCGCCGGGGCCGTCGAAGCCGCCACCGTCGGGGCTGTGGCGGTAGATGCGCCGGTGGATGGTGTAGGCCGGGCGCCCGGCGAACGCGCCGAACACCTTGGCCGCGCGGCCCGTGGGGGCCATGAGCACACTGCTGAGACCCACGGCGGGGAGGGCGCGCACAAGGGCACCCGTGAGCGACGTCTTGCCCGTGCCGGCATAGCCGTTGAGCACAAAAACCGCGGTCTCGGGCGCCGATGGCGCGCAGAAACGCGCCAGGGCCCCTACCACGGCCTTTTGTTGCTCATTGGGAGTATAGGGCAGATTTAGAAGAATCTCCTGTTCAAATTCTTCGGCCGTCATGCCCCTGCAGTTATTTCTTGACCGACCATTCCCAGCCGTCTTTCTTGTCCTTGACGTCGAAGCCTATCTCGGCGAGGCGGTCGCGGATGAGGTCGCTGGTGGCCCAGTCTTTGTTCTTCTTGGCCTGGGCGCGCATCTCGAGCACGAAGTCGACCGCGCGCTCGTAGGGCTCAATGCTGGCCTGCGAGGCTCCGGCGGCATCGGGCAGAATGCCCAGGATGTCGACCATATACGTGTCCACCACTCGGCGCAGCCCCTCGATGTCGCGGGCGCTGGGCTTGATGGTGCCGTCGTTGGCCTTGTTGATGGTGGAGCAGATGTCGAAGAGGCCGGCTATTACGCCGGGAGTGTTGAAATCGTCGTCCATAGCCTCCTGCAGCCCGGCTTCGATGGCGGCGATGTCGAGGGTGTCGGTGTCGCCGGCAGGCTTCAGGGCCTGCAGGCGGCGATAGCCGTCGTTGAGGCGTGCGAGCGCTTTCTCGGCAGCCTGCAGCGCCTCGTTGCTGAAGTCGACGGTGCCGCGGTAGTGGGCCTGGAGGATGAAGAAACGGATGGTCATGGGCGAATAGGCCTGCAGCAGCAGCTCGTGACGGCCCGTGAAGAACTCGTCGAGGGTGATGAAATTGCCCAGCGACTTGCCCATCTTCTGGCCATTGATGGTGATCATGTTGTTGTGCATCCAGTAGCGCACGGCATCGCGGCCGTTGTGGGCCACGCTCTGGGCTATCTCGCACTCGTGGTGGGGGAATTTCAGGTCCATGCCGCCTCCGTGGATGTCGAAGACGGTGCCCAGATACTTCTCGCTCATGGTGGAGCACTCCAGGTGCCAGCCGGGGAATCCCTCGCTCCAGGGCGACGGCCAGTGCATGATGTGCTCCGGCGCGGCCTTCTTCCACAGGGCGAAGTCGGCGGGGTTGTGCTTCTCGCTCTGTCCGTCGAGCTCGCGGGTGGCCGAGAGCAGCTCGTCGATATTTCGGCCGGAAAGACGGCCGTAGCCGTGCTCGCGGTTGAACTTGGGCACGTCGAAGTAGACCGAGCCTTCGCTCACGTAGGCATAGCCTGCGTCGAGAATCTTCTTGATGTACTCGATCTGCTCGATGATGTGGCCCGAGGCGTGGGGCTCGATATCGGGGGGCAGCACGTTGAGGGCGTCCATGGCGCGGTGGTAGCGCGTGAGATAGTGCTGCACCACCTCCATGGGCTCGAGCTGCTCGAGGCGGGCTTTCTTGGCTATCTTGTCCTCGCCCTCGTCGGCGTCGTGCTCGAGGTGGCCCACATCGGTGATGTTGCGCACGTAGCGCACCTTATAGCCGAGATAGCGCAGGTAGCGGGCCACCACATCGAAGGTGATGGCCGGGCGCGCATGTCCCAGGTGGCCGTCGCCGTAGACGGTGGGGCCGCACACGTACATGCCCACGCGCCCCTCGGTCTGCGGCACGAAGGGCTGCTTCATGCGCGACATCGAGTTGTAAATGGCCAGCTGATTGGGCTTCATCGCTCAGGCCATGAAGGGGTTGGGGAGCTCGCCGCCGGTCTTGCCGCCCTTGGGCTGCTTGCGTACGATTTCGCCGAAGGTGGCCTCGTACTTGCGGATATTGTCGCTGAGAGCGGCCAGGAGGTTCTTGGCGTTCTCGGGGGTCATGATGATGCGGCTCTGCACCTTGGCCTGGGGCATGTTGGGAGCCATATTGATGAAGTCGATGAACACTTCGTTGGGCGAGTGGCTTATCACGGCCAGGTTGCTGTAGTGGCCGGCAGCCACTTCGGGAGTGATTTCGATCTTGAGTTCTTTCTTGTTTTCCATATTCTTGATTGTTGATTTATTCTACGGGAGTGATGGTGCCGATGCCTCCGCTCTTCACGAAGGTGAGGGTGTCGATGCCGCGGTCGCCGAAATATTCCACCTGGAAGCCTTTGGCGTCGGGCAGGGCAAGCACGCCTGCGACGTCGAAGCTCACGCGGGCATACTGATAGTTGGCCATCTCGTTGTCGGTGCGCACGTAGAGGCCCAGCAGGGGATACTCGGGATGGCGGGTGTTCTCGCGCTGCGTGAGCTGCAGGCGGTTGAGCGAGCCGGACGAAGGCACCTGGAAGGCCATGTTCAGGTAGTTGCCCGTGCGCTTCATCAGCGCCAGCTTCACGGGCGTCGACTGCTGCACGCGGTTCAGCTCGGTGGCCGCAACGGGCTTGCCGCCGGTCACGTTCGACACGGAGAAGAGCGTGCCGGGGCCGCTCACGTATTCCTTGCCGCTGAGGGTGGTATAGGCCATGAACACGCGGTCGCCCACGGCGAGCTGCTCGGGCTTGAAGGTGCGGGAGAACGTCACGGTGGCTTCGCCGGCATCTCCTTCGCGAATCACCGTGAAGCTCGACGACGCATCGGCCGAGCCGTTGTAGGTTGCGAAGTTATAGAAGGAATCGCCGGGAGGCGGAACGGTTCCGGTGCCGGGTTCGTCGCCCTTGTCGGAGCAAGACACCGCAGCGGCACATGCCACGGCGGCACATGCGAGCAGAGAGAGGGATTTGCGGAATTTCTTCATTTCTTTATTGTGAAAATTGTACATATTGGAGTCATTTGATATCGGAAGGCGCGAGCACCAAGCCGTCGGCCATGCGCACGGTGCGGTCGCACTCGGCCGCCAGGCCTTCGTCGTGGGTCACGATGAGGAATGTGGCACCCATGTCGCGCCTTATGTCGAAAAACAGGCGGTGCAGCTCGGCGCGGTTGCGCGAGTCGAGACTGCCGGAAGGCTCGTCGGCCAGCACCACCCCGGGGCGGTTGACCAGCGCCCGGGCCACGGCCCCGCGCTGCGCCTCGCCGCCCGAAAGCTGCGAGGGCTTGTGCGACGCACGCTCAGCGAGCCCCAGATAGTCGAGCAGCTCCATGGCGCGCTTGCGGGCATCGGCCTGCGAGGCTCCGCCTATCAGGGCCGGCATGGCCACGTTCTCGGCCAGCGTGAACTCCGGCAGCAGCCTGTGGAGCTGAAACACGAAGCCTATGTGGCGGTTGCGGAAGCGCGACAGCTCGGCGTCGCTCATGGCATACACATCGGTGCCGTCGTAGAGCACGCTGCCGCGGCCGGGCCGCTGAAGCGTGCCCATAATCTGCAGCAGGGTGGTCTTGCCGGCGCCGCTGGCGCCCACCAGGGCCACTACTTCGCCGTCCGAGACACTGAGGCTGGCGCCTTTCAGCACCTCCACGGAGCCAAAACTCTTGTGTATGTCGCTCGCTGTTATCATCAAGATACAAAATTACTCATTTTTATCCACTCGGCAAGCGCTTTTAATGTTTTTTCAAACATGGAGGATTTGAGGTTACTATTCAGCGGATTGTTAGTTTTGAAAAAAACTCGCGCAGAGTACCGCGATAGGGCGTTGCCCTAAATCATAAAGGGGAGAGAACGATTCGCCTATATGATGAAAGGGCCGGAGGCCCGCTCTTTGGTTAACCGCGGGCGGGTCGCCCGTGGATCGCTGTATCAACGGCGACAGCCCGGGATGGGCTGTCCTGCCGGCCATTGAGGATGGGACACCCCCTCCGGGGCTGATTATCTTGGTTTTACCTACCCCGTGCGGCCCGCACGGGGTTAACAAGCGGGCGGACCTCCGGCCCGCTCTCCCTGGCGCCACCAAATATTTGTTCTATAGTAGGCGCAGAGAAATATATAAAAAGTTGATAATCGGGACACTTCTGCGATTTTTTTGGGGCTTTTGCGGGGTTGCGGGAAAAAGGCAGGGGCAATATTGCAAAAAGTTTAGTATCTTTGCCGTGTATATGAAAGAATTGAAATGCCCACAGTGCCACCACGTGTTCAAGGTGGATGAAGATACTTTCGGCTCGCTGGCCGCGCAGGTGAGAGACCAGGCCTTTGCCGACGAGCTCGCGCGACGCGAGAAGGAGATGCGCGCCCGGATGCAAGCCGAGCAGGATGCCCGCGACGCCCGCGCCGGCGAAAAGCTGCAGCGCTGCGTGTCGGAAAAAGACCTGGAGCTGCGCGAGCGCGACGCCGAGATCGACAAGCTGAAGCAGCAGCTGGAATCGCTCTCAGAGATGGCCCGGATGAAGACCCGCGAGCAGCTGGCCGAAAAAGAGCGCGAGCTGGCCCAGGCCCGTGCGTCGCTGCAGCAGGCCGACACCCTGCAGCGCATGGCCGTGATGGAGGAGAAAAACCGCTCCATCGAGGCCTTGCGGGCCAAGGACACCGAGATAGAGCGGATGCGCGCCCAGGCAGCCACGGAGCGCTCGGAGGCCACGCTGCGCGAGGCCGGCCTCAGGGAGAAACATGCCATAGAGCTGCGCCAGAAGCAGGAGATGATCGACTACTACAAGGAGATGAAGGCTCGCCTGAGCACCAAGATGATAGGCGAGTCGCTCGAGCAGCATTGCAGCAACGAGTTCAACCGCCTGCGCGCCTCGGCCTATCCCCGCGCCTACTTCGAGAAAGACAACGACGCGAGCAGCGGCAGCAAGGGCGACTTCATTTTTCGCGACTATGCCGAAGACGGCACGGAGTACATCTCCATAATGTTCGAGATGAAAAACGAGGGCGACGAGACGGCCACGAAGCACCGCAACGAAGACTTCCTGGCCAAGCTCGACCGCGACCGCCGCACGAAAGGCTGCGAATATGCCGTGCTGGTGTCGCTGCTCGAGGCCGACAGCGAGCTCTACAACGAGGGCATCGTGGATGTGTCGTACCGCTATCCCAATATGTTTGTGGTGCGTCCGCAGTTTTTCATGCCCATAATAGCGCTGCTCTCGCAAGCGTCGCGCAAGACCATCGCCATCAGGCAGCAGCTCGAGGAATCGCGCAGCATGAGCGTGGACGTGTCGAATTTCGAGGCCAAGCTCGATGCCTTCCGCGAGGGTTTTGCCCGCAACTACGACCTGGCTGCCAAGAAATTCAACTCAGCCATCGAAGAGATAGACAAGACCATCCAGCACCTGATGAAGGTGAAGGACGCACTGCTCAGCACCGGCAACAACCTGCGCCTGGCCAACGACAAGACGCAGAGCCTCACCATCAAGCGCCTGACACACGGCAACCCCACGATGCGGGCCAAGTTCGACGAGGCGCGCCGCAACGCCCAAGCCCCGGACAGCGATGAGTGAACGCACGTTTGCCGATGTGGTGGTGCCGGTGCCGGTGAACGCCGCGTTCACCTACGCCGTGCCCGAGCCTATGGCGGCCGGGCTGCGGCGCGGCAGCCGCGTGCTCGTGCCCTTCGGCACGCGCCACCTCTACACCGGCATTGTCGAAGACGTGCACAACCGCCCCCCGGAGATGCCCGACGTGAAGGAAATCACGGCCGTGCTCGACCCCTACCCCGTGGTGCGCCGGCCGCAGCTTCAGTTCTGGCACTGGATGGCCGACTACTACCTGTGCAGCATAGGCGAAGTGATGCGCGCCGCGCTTCCGGCCGGCCTGAAAGTGGAGAGCGAGACCACGGTGGAGCCGTCGGCGGATGCAGCGCCTGAACTGCTCGCTACCCTGCGGCCCCACGAGATGGAGCTCGTGGCCATGCTGCGCGAGCGCGGCCGCATGTCGCCCCGCGACATAGTGAAGGCCACGGGCCGCAGCGGCGTGGAATCCACGGTGGCATCGCTGGTGGAGAAGGGCGTGCTGGTCGTGAGCGAGCGCCTGCTCGAGCGCTACCGCGCCGAGAAACACACCTATATAATGCCGGCAATCGACCGCAACGACCCCGCGGCGCTGGCTGCCGCCCTTGCCTCGCTGCGGCGCAGCAAGGCCCAGGAGCGCATGTTCATGACCATCCTGGAAATGAGCCGTTTCAACCGCAAGGGCGAGACCCCCGTGGCCGTGGAGCGCAGCGCGCTGCTGCTGCGCTCGCAAGGCACATGGAGCGCCGTGCAGCAGCTCGAGCGCCGCGGCCTGGTGGCCGTGGAGGTGCGCGAGGTGAGCCGTTTCAGCTACGACGCCACGCAGCCCGTGGGCGAGCTGCCGGCGCTGAGCGAGGCACAGGGCCGCGCGCTGGCCGACGTGCGCCGGGAGTTCCGCGACCATGGCACCGTGCTGCTCCACGGCGTCACCTCCAGCGGCAAGACCGAGTTATACATACACCTCATCGACGAAGCGCTGCGCATGGGGCGCCAGGCCCTGATGCTCGTGCCGGAAATAGCCCTCACGACCCAGCTCACGCGGCGCCTGCAGCGGGTGTTCGGCCGCCGGGTGGTGATCTACCACTCGAAGTTCACGGACAACGAGCGCGTCGACATCTGGCGCTCGATGCTGCACAGCACCGAGCCGTGCGTGGTCATAGGCGCCCGCTCGGCCGTGTTCCTGCCCTTTGCCTCGCTGGGCCTCGTGATAGTGGACGAAGAGCACGAGCCCAGCTACAAGCAGTACGACCCCGCCCCGCGCTACAACGGCCGCGACGCCGCCATCATGCTCGCCCACATGCACGGAGCCAAGACCCTGCTGGGCAGCGCCACGCCCTCGGTGGAAACCTACTGGAAGGCCACGGACGGCGGCAAATACGGGCTGGCCACGCTGGCCACGCGCTACGGCGACGTGCAGCTGCCGCCCATCGACATCGCGGACATGCGGCGCGAGACCGAGCAGCGCGCCGTGGACGGCGCCCTGGCCCACTCCACCATCGGGCTGGCCCGGCGCACGCTCCAGGAGGGCAAGCAGGTGATATTCTTCCACAACAGGCGCGGATTCGCCCCGCGCGCCCGCTGCCGCCTGTGCAGCTACGTGCCCCGCTGCGAGCACTGCGACGTAGCCCTCACCTACCACCGCCGCCTGGGCGCGCTGGTGTGCCACTACTGCGGAAGCACCTACCCCATGCCGCGCACCTGCCCGCAATGCGGCGAGCCGGCAATAGCCGTGGTGGGCTACGGCACGGAGCGCGTGGAGGACGCCATCGCGGCCGAGTTCTCGGACCACAGCGTGCTGCGCATGGACCTCGACACCACCCGCGCCCGCGACAGCTACGACCGCATCATCGACACATTCTCGCGCCACAAGGCCGACATACTCGTGGGCACACAGATGGTGACCAAGGGGCTGGACTTCGGCGACGTGGGGATGGTGGCCGTTGTGAACGCCGACAATATCATCTACTACCCCGACTACCGCTCGGCCGAGCGGGCCTTCAACATGCTCGAGCAGGTGGCCGGCAGGGCCGGCCGCCGCGGCGACGCCGGGCGCGTGGTGGTGCAGACCTACACCCCCGACCATCCCGTGCTGGGCTACGTGCGCTCCCACGACTACGCCGGCTTCTATGCCGCCGAGATTGAGGAGCGGCGCGCGTATAACTACCCGCCGTTCACGCGCATGATATATATAGTGCTGCGCCACCGCGACGAGCGGGAGCTTGACCAGCGGGCGCAGGTCTATGCCGCGCGCCTGCGGGAGCTGTTCGGCACGCGAGTGTCGGGCCCGGAACCTCCGGGCGTGGCCCGCATCCAGAACTTCCACATCCGCCGCATCATGCTGCGGGTGGAGACCACGGCGTCGATGCAGCGCGTGAAGGAGATACTGCGGGAGCTGCACGCCGGGCTCCATGCCGCGGGCGCCCTGCGCGGCACCATTATCCACTACGACGTGGACCCCGCGTGAAGCCGCTGCGCGCCCACATGCGGTTTTCACAAGTCGGCAGCAGGCACGCTTGAGCCAAGCGATGAATAGTCACTATGTTTGCACAAGGGTTTGAAAATAGCTAATTTTGCATCCGTTATGGAAATGATCGTTTACGACCCGGCCGCAGCCCGGGAAAATCTTCTGCCCCTCACCTACACTCGCCCTGTGGGCGACCTCCGAGTGGGCATCACCACAATAGCCGAGAAATGGCAGCGGTTGCTGCCCGGCAGCTACAGCTGGCACACGCAGGCCTATCTGGCCGAGCTCTTCCCCTGCACGGAGCAGCGGGAGGCCGCCCTGTGGATAGCCGGAAACGTAGTGCCCGACGCGCCGCTTGCCGCCGCCGTGGCTGCCCTGGGCCCGGATGAGGCACTGCTTGCCGGCGACGTGGAGATAGCCCGCCGCGGCGATGGCTCGCTACGCCGACAATACGACGGCACGGCGCCGGTGGTGCTCAACCGGCCATACGATATTTTTCTCAACAACGCGCGGGTGATTGAGGCTGATTTCGAGCTGCTCACGGCCGGGCGCACGTCGCAGCCGCTCAGCCCCACGGTGCACGTGATAGGTCCGCGCGACCGCGTCTTCGTCGAGCCCGGCGCCTGGCTGGAATGCTGCGTGCTCAACACCACGGCCGGCCCGGTCTATATAGGCCGCGATGCCACGGTGATGGAAGGTTCGCTCGTCCGTGGCCCCTTTGCCCTGGGCGAACACGCCACCGTCAACATGGGCACGAAAATCTATCCCGGCACCACCGTGGGCCCCTGGTGCAAGGTGGGCGGCGAGCTAAACAACGCCGTGCTCCACAGCTACACGAACAAGGCCCACGACGGATTCCTGGGCAATGCCGTGGTGGGTTCCTGGTGCAACTTGGGCGCAGGATGCGTGGCCAGCAACCTCAAGAACTCCTACGAACTCATCCGCGTGTGGAACTACTCGGCTCACCGCTTCGAGCGCACGCAGCTTCAATTCTGCGGCCTTATCATGGGCGACCACTCCAAAGCCGGCATCAACACATCGTTCAACACGGCCACGGTGGTGGGCGTGGGGTGCAACATCTACGGCCCCGGGATGCCGCGGCCTTTCGTGCCCTCGTTCAGCTTCGGAGGCGCCGCGGGCTTCTCGCAGCTGCCCATGCAGCAGTTCTTCGACACGGCCGCCCACGCCATGAGCCGCCGCAATGTTCAGCTCACCGACGCCGACCGCCGCGTGTTCGAAGCCATTCGCGACGCGGCCGAAGGTTTATAAATGAAGTAAATACATGTCTAAGCAAGAGTACATTCAGAAAAACCGGGAGTGGCTGGCACAGAAGGCCGCCGAGCCCGGCGTGGATCTCATCGACCGCGGAATATACCGCAAAATCCTGCATAAAGGCAATCCCGGCGGAAAATCGCCGGGACGCAACAGCGTGGTGACCGTGCACTACACGGGCAAGACCATCAACGGGCGCACTTTCGACAGCTCTCGCGGCGGCGTGGCTCCGGCCTTCCGCCTGCGCGACCTCATTCCGGGTTGGGTGATAGCTCTGCAACAGATGCGGCCGGGCGACAAATGGGAACTGTATATCCCCGCCGAGCAGGGCTACGGCTCACGCAGCGTGCCCGGCATCCCCGGCGGCTCCACCCTCATCTTTGAAATAGAGCTCTTAGGCGTGTCGTAGCGCGCTCCGAAAATTATAAGACTTATAAGATTTATAAGACTTAGACAAGATTCGTGAGCATTCCGGCGGCTACTTCGTCGGCAGCGGCGGCGCCCAGGCTCTGCTTCACGATTTCAAGAGCGAAAGGCAGCGCTGTGGCGGGGCCGGCGGCGGTGATGAAATCGTTTGAAGCCACCACGGCCACTCCGGTGTGCACTTCTCCGCCTGCTATCTTGCACGCGCGCTCAAAGCCGGGATAGCACGTCACGGGCTTGCCCTCGACAAGGCCCAGCGGAGCGAGCACCACGGCAGGCGCGGCACAGATGGCCGCAATGCCCTTGCGATGGCTCTTGAGCAACTCGCACAGAGGCTCGCACGCAGCCAGATTTGATGCGCCGGGCAGACCGCCGGGGCAGATGAGCCATTCGGCTTTGCTGAAATCGCACTCGTGGAAGAGCACGTCCACCATCACCTCGATGCCATGCGCGCCGCGCACGTTTTGCAAAGGCGTGATACTCACTGTCTTTACGTCCATGCCGGCACGGCGCAGCACATCGACAACGGTCAGGGCCTCTATCTCCTCGAAGCCCTCGGCGAGAAACACATAGGAAGTATTCATCGTATTTCGGTTTAGATTATTGACTATTTGGCCGGTAGCCGTTCAGCAAATAAGCGGTTGCTTGCTCGCGGGAAACTCGCGCGAAGACACAGAGAATAAATTATTTTGCCGGATACGGGATAGCGACATCCCTAATTTTCATTGACTTATATAAGCCTCTGCGCCTCTGCGCGAGTTTTCCCGGCAGTAAATGCTTGTTACGAGCGCCTCTCATTGGCTGCGCAGCTACTCAGGCCGGGGCATGCCCCGTACGCAAAGTTACGATATTTTTCCGAAAAGCAAAGCAGCTTTTCGCTTTCTGCCAAAATATTTGCCAAAACTGCCGTAACTATTCAGCGTATTGGCTGCATCATGAGAAGAATCGCGCAAAGGCGCAGAGTATTTATTAAGAGTGTTCAGCCAGTTGAGAAAGAACGCGCCGGAGAGCGCGTCTTTGCCCGCCCCGCGGGCAAAGGTCGGAGTGGTTTTTAGGGGCGTTCTCGCGGGGGCCGGCCGCGGTTGCGCTCGCGGGTTGTGTGAGATAACAGCGCATCTCCGAAGCGCCCGCGTATAGGTGGCTGCCTACACCAGGCCTCGCTGCGCTCGACCTGGTGCTAAGGAAAATCGCCTCTCCGAGGCTCTGCCGGTGGGCATGGCGGGTGGGTAATCAGGCTCACATGGCCCCGCTCGGGCTGCGCCCTCGGGGGCCGCTCGCCCGATTGAGGGGGTGGGGCCCGGCGAACCGCGGGGTGCGCTACGCTTACCCCGCGGCTATGTCTCGGGACGCGCCCCCGGCGCGTCGCTTGTATTCCGTCTTTGATGGGGGCGCTTTTTGACAGGCGTTCTTTATAATTGTCTTTTTCAAGAAACGCCCTATCCGCCGGATTTTCAGCTATTTATCTAATTCTCTGCGCCTCAGCGCGAGTTTTCCCCTTACAATTTAACATATAGCTGAATAGTACAAACTGCCATTAAAGCGTTAAAAATTTGCATATTTTTTTGAAAATAAGTAATTTTGCCTCGAATATGGTTTTCTCTCGTGAGGGTCAAGGCCATCAGATTCAGACAATAAACCAATCATTAATATAAAATGAAGCAATCTTTAATGTTGGGAATAATCGGCGCATCGCTCCTGCTCGCAGGATGCAATGACGGCCGGTTGTCCGGCGCCTGGGGCTCAAGCAAAGGCGGCCTCTCTCCCATGGTGACGGTGGATGCTTCGGTCACTACGGCTTCGCGCGCTACGGGCGAAGTCTCGGGCGTTTCCGTCTCCGACCTCAGTCTCCACATTATCAGCGACGACGGCTTCACCGACCGCACCTGGGGCTCGGTGAGCGACTTCGACCCTGAAGATGAATTTCCTATCGGCGACTACACGGTGGAAGCTTTCCGCGGGCGTGCTGACCTCGAAGGTTTCAACGCCCCCTACTTCTACGGCAGCAGCCGCGTGACCATTCTTGAAAAGCAGACGGCCCCGGTGAGCGTCACCGCCCGACTGGCCAACTCCATGCTGAGCATCGACTACACCGACGCCTTCAAGAAATATTTCACGTATTGGGAAGCAAGCGTGACCACTTCGTCGAACCATCCCTCCATGACCTACGACCGCGGCGAGACGCGCCCCATGTTCGTGGCTCCCGGCGCGGTGTCGATTGTGGTGCACGTGGTGATGCCCAATGGCGTGGCCGCCAGCCTTCAGGCCGACAGCTATACGGCTAAGGCTCGCACGCACACGCGCGTTACAATAGATGTGAACAAAGGCGAAGCCGGCGACGCCACGCTCGTGATCGCCTACGACGAGACCGTCGACCAGGAGGTGGTGGAGATACCGCTCGACGAAGACGTGCTCACGGCTCCGGCTCCCGAGGTTACGGCCTCCGGCTTCACTCCCGGCGAGCCCCTCTCCGTGATCGAGTGCGCCGACCCCGAGCAGCCCACCCACTTCGACATCGTGGCACGCGGCGGCATAGCATCGGCTGTGCTGAACACCTCGAGCCCCTCGCTCATCCAGCAGGGATGGCCCTCGGAGGTCGACCTGGTGGGCCTGGACGCCGCCACCCTCTCGCGCCTGCAGTCGATGGGTCTCAACTGCCTGGGCCTCTGGAAGAATCCCGACAAGCTGGCAGTGGTAGACCTCACCGGCGTATTCGCCTACATGCACATCACCGCCACAGGCGAAACGGCCAACAGCTTCACCCTCACGGTGACCGACCGCCTCACGCAGAAGTCGGAGCCCCTCACCTTCGACATCAAGCTGGAGCCCCTGCTGCTCGAGCTCGTTTCGGGCACGCCCTTCAAGCTCAACGCCACGGCCGTGGTGCTCGATGTGAAGTTCAACGGCACGGAACTGGCCAACAAGATTAAATTCGACGTGCAGAACGAGCGCGGCACATGGGACCCCGTAGAAATCGCGGGCGTCCGCTCGGCCGGCGCTAATGCCTATAAGGTGACCCTCACGGTGCCCCCGGCACAGACCTCGCTCACCTTCCGCGCACAGTGCATCCACGGCACACCGTCCAACACGCTGGAGGTGCCCATCATCGAGCCGAACGTGACCCTCACGGCCACGCCCGAAAACACCTACGCCACCCATGCCTACGTGACTGCCGAAGGCGACATCGCCGACGACATGCACTTCGAGTACTCGGCCGACGGCGGCGCCACCTACACGGCCGTTGGCGGCTCGAGCCGCGCTGCTCGCGGCCGCTCTACCAGCGGCGAGTTCCACCTCACGGGCCTGCCCTCTGCTTCAGACCTGCTCGTGCGCGTGCTCGACGACAATCACGAGTCGCGCCCCGTGGCCCTCACCACCGAGGAAGAAAAACAGCTCTTCGATGCCGGCTTTGAAGAATGGAGCAGCGTGGACAAGAGCAACGGAGGCTACCAGTATCTCTGGACCGTGGAATCGCACGGCGTGTGGGCCACGCTCAACGAGTACACCACTTCCAACAGCGGCACCGGCAGCACTACCAACTACGCATATAAGGCTACATCCGGCACCATCCCGGCCAACGGACGAAGCACCTACTCGTCTACAAAAGACAGCAACTTAGGTACCGGTCATCATAGCGACGGCCACACCCAAGGCAACGAAATGCTGCACAACGACAGAGCTGCAAACGGCAGCCGCAACGCAGCCCTTATCCGCACCGTGGGCTGGGGCAGCGGCAACACAGCCAGAGGCGGCATAACGGGTCTCACGGACAACATGGGCTTCGGCACGGTGAACCACACCACTCCCGGCGAGCTTTTCCTGGGAGCATATAGTGGCGGAGCGCAGTACGGAATAGAATGGACCACGCGTCCCTCGGCCATCAAGTTCAACTACAGCTACGTAACGGTGACGGGCGGCAACGGCGACTACGGCCGCGTGGAATACACCGTGTGGGACGCCACCGGTGCCGTGATAGCTCAGGGCGGCGAGAACATCGCCGAGACGCAGACCCGCAACTCGGCTGCCGACTACGTGCCCACCTATCACGAGCGTAGCATAGCCATCAACTACACCAAGAGCGCCAAGGCTGCGAAACTCTCGATACGCTTCGTATCTTCGGCCAACGAGACTGCTCTCAATCACGACATGAAATACTGGACCACCCCCGGCGGCAACAACCGCTCGGGCGGCGAATACATCGGCTCCGAGCTTTATGTAGATGATGTAGAGCTTGTATATTAATCTCCTATTCATTCCGACATTACAGACATGAAAAAATATATCAAATCGTTTGCCGCTCTCGTGCTCGCTATCGCAGCCGGCGCTTGCTCCGACAGTGCAATCGACAAACCGGATAACCCCGACGAAGAGGGACGGCTCTCGCTTTCGTCGATGAACGTAGACGTCTCGGTGGCCGAGGTGGTTGTGCGCCACGCCGGCGCACGCGAGGAAGGGTCCCGCGCCGCCGTGGATCTCTCTGAGTTCCTCGTCACCATCACAAACGCCGCCGGCAAGACGGTGAAGACTTTCAAGTATGCCGACATGCCTGAGATTCTTTCTCTGCCGGTGGCCAACGGCTACACCCTCAGCGTAAAGAGCCACGAGGTGCAGAAAGCCGAATGGGACAAGCCCTACTATCTGGGCTCGGCCAAGTTCGACATCACCAAGAATTCCATCACCGAGATAGGAACGGTCAGATGCGCGTTCAGCAACATCAAGGTGTCCATCAAATACGACAAGGAGATTGCAGCAGGCCTGGGCGACGATGTGCGCGTGAGCGTGGTGGCCAACGGCGAGGCTATGCTCGAATTCACCCCCACGGAAACCCGCAGCGCCTATTTCAAGGCCATCGAGGGAAACACCACCCTGGTGGTACATCTCACGGGCACTATCAACGGCAACCATGAAGAGGTGCAGAAAGTATACACCGACGTGGCTGCCGGACAGCACATCATCCCCACTTTTACAGCCGGCCCGACTCCCACCCCGGACACCCCCAGCGGTAGCCTCGACCCCTCCGGCGCAGGCATCGACGTGGAGGTGGAGATTGTCGACCTCAACAGCAACGTGAACGTCGACGAGAAGCCCATCGACAACCCCGAGGAGCCCGGCAAGGAAGACTGGGGCCAGGAAAATCCCGACGACCCGAAGAACCCCGACGATCCCAAGGTGCCCGACGACCCCACCGGCGGTTTTGAATTCGAGAAGGGCGACCTCTCTTTCGACGCTCCCAACAACGTGGAAGATTTCGGCGACGGCGATGGCAAGAAACCCGCCAAGGTGGTGATCAAGAGCATCAACCCCATTGCCAGCCTCCTCGTGACCATCGAATCCACCAACGAGGGATTCCTCGAATCGGTGGGCGAACTGATGCCCACGAGCTTCGACCTCGCAGGCCCCTACGACGCCGCCGGCAATATCGACACCGGCCTGGCCGATGCCCTGGCCAGCATTGGCCTCAAGGTGGGCGATGAAGTTAAGGGCCAGACCGAGGTGCCCTTCGACATCTCCACCCTGGTGCCCCTGCTGGATGCCTTCCCCGGCACCCACACCTTCACCCTCACGGTGAAGGACAACACCGGCACCACCGAAACCCGCAAATTAACCTTCGTCAAAGCCTGATAGATTATGAAAACCAAGTTCATTAACATAGCGCTGGCAGTGCTCGCCACCCTCGGGATGGCCGCCTGCGACGATTCATGGAATGTCGACGAAGGCGCCGGCGAGGGAAACCTCACGATAAAAACCGTGGTGCGCGGCGATGTGAAACTGCAGTCGCGCGCCGCCACCGGCGACGACCTGGCCGAAAAACTGCTGGTGCAGATCAGCAACAAGGACGGCGTTGTGCGCCAGTACAAGGGCTCGGACAATCTGCCGGCATCCATCGGCCTTCTTTCGGGCTCCTACACCCTGAAAGGATGGACCGGCGACAGCGTGCCCGCATCGTTCGACGACCGCTACTTCAAGGGCGAGGCTGCTTTCAGCATCGCCAAGGGCAAGACCACGGAGGTAGACCTCGTGTGCAAGATTGCCAATGTGGTGGTGTCCGTGCGATACGACGACAGCGCCAAGGAGGTGCTCACCGACTATTCGCTCACCGTGGGCCACGTGGCCGGCGAACTCACCTTTGAGGGCGACGACACCCGCAAGGGCTACTTCATGATGAACAGCCGCGCCACCGACCTGAAATATACCCTCACAGGTACCAAGCCCGACGGCGAGACCCTCGTGAAGACCGGCACGCTGCCCGAAGTAGCGGCCGCTACGGAATATATCCTGAATGTCACCTACACATCCTCTTCGCAGGATATAGGCGGCGGCTTCTTCAACATCGAGGTGGAAGACGAGCCCCTGGGCGACAACCACGACATTGTGATTGCCCTGGCACCGACCATCTCTGGCCTTGGCTTCAACATCCAGAACACCCTCGTGAGAGAGCCGGAAGCCGTGGGCCGCATCTCGCTCTTCGTGGCTGCATCGTCGGCACTCACCTCGGTGGTGCTCGACGGCGACTACCTCGACGACTATATCGAGCCCAAGGGCACCGACTTCGATCTCATGGCCATCTCCGACGACCTGCGCGCGCAGATGAACAGCAAGGGTATCGACTTTATCTACAACTACTACCCGGACGACGACAACAGCAGCATGAAGATAAACTTCGAGCCCACGATGACCAACGCCATGCCCGACGGCTACTACGAGTTCACCATCACGGCCAAGGACGCCAACGGCAAGACATCTACGGGCGTGCTCAAGCTCGAAATCAACGGCAAGCCCCTGAACGTGGAGCCCGTGGCCGAAGCCGATGTGTGGGCCACCACGGCCACCCTCTCCGGCACCATCCGGCAGAACGGCGCCACCAACGTGATGTTCAACCATCGCGAGCGCGGCACGCAAGCCTGGACGCAGGTGGCTCCCTCGTCGTCGGAATCGCGCAGCACGTTCTACACCGCCCGGGTGACCGGCCTCAAGCCCGAAACAGACTATGAGTACACCATCAGCTGCACGCTGGCCGACGGCTCGGAATACATGAGCGACGACATTCAACGCTTCACCACCGGCTCTGCTCCGCAGCTCCCCAACAGCGGATTCGAGGACTGGGACACTGAGAGCCAGAAGTACTATCTCATCCACGCCAAGGGCGGCGAGATGTTCTGGGATTGCGGCAACCAGGGATCGTCTACCATGAGCAAGAACGTGACTCTGCCGGACGCCGATGTGAAGCACAGCGGACAGTACTCGGCCAAGCTCGCGTCGCAGTTTGTGGGCGTGGGCGCGCTGGGCAAGTTCGCAGCCGGCAATATTTTCATCGGAAAATATCTTAATACTATAGGTACAAACGGCCTTTTAGGCTGGGGCCGCCCCTTCTCGGCACGCCCCGTGGCGCTCAAGGGCTACGTCAAGTACTCACCCGTGGCCATCACCAGCGAGAAGAAAGACCAGGGCTACGTCAAGGGCGAGATGGACAAGGGCGTCATCTACATTGCACTGCTCGATGCCAGCGACGTGCAGATGGACCCTGACAACAAAAACGAATACCCCGACTTCCCCGTGATGGTCAACACCAAGACCGGTCACCTCTTCAACAAGGACGCATCGAACGTGATAGCCTACGGCGAGAAAGTGTTCACCGAGGCCACCGCGGGCTCCGGAATGATCGAGTTCACGATACCCATCGACTACCGCCGCACCGACGTGATTCCCACCTACATCATGTGCACGGCTTCGGCCTCGAAGGGCGGCGACTACTTCGCCGGCGGCGATGGCTCCACCATGTGGATCGACGACCTCCAGCTCGTGTACTGACACGGGGCCCCATAGAAATACAGCGGGCGTGGCCGATGGCCACGCCCGCTGTCGCTATATCGTCAGAGGATTAGAGAAGGCTTACGATGAAATCTTTTTCATCCTGGGGGTCGGGAGCAATCTCCACCTTGCCTTCGCGGGCAAGCCAGCCCAGGGCTGCGTACACTTCCTTGTCCTTGAGTTTGGTCATTTTCTTGATCTGCTTCACGCCGAGAGCGTCGGCGGTGTTGAGGGCCGTCCACACGGCACCTGCGTTTGTTCCGATTGTTTCAGTGTTCATAAGTGTTACTTATTTAGTTAGACATTCTTGAATTTTGTGGCAAAATTAGTAATAAATTGACATACTACCAACTATTATAATAACATTTTACTCAGCGCGATGGTTTACGTGGCGCCAGCGCGCTCAGTTGGCACATGCCATGCGGGGCACGAGGCGCCATGCGCGGAAGGCATCGCCGAGGCTCCGCACACGGCGGTGCCAGAAAGCATCGCCCCCGCCCCGGAGTATCTCCGAGGCATCTTCGGGACTGCCGCAAAGCGCCCACGAGCCCTCGGCCAGCTCGCCCTCGAGCTGCCCGCGGTCCCAGCTGCTGTAGCCCACGAAGAAGCGCACGCAGCCCTCCACGGGGTAGCCGCTGTTGATATAGTCGAGCACGGCCTCGAAATTGCCGCCCACGTACAGCCCGGGGGCATATTGGCGCGACCCGGGAATGATATCAGTGCCGAGATTGTGAATGAAAAACACGCGGTCGAGCGCCAGCGGGCCTCCGCAATATATGGGCACGTCCACCTTCACGTAATCGTCGTCGAGCACCTCCGACAGTGTCGACTGCGACTTGTGGTTGAGCACAACGCCTATTGCTCCGCCCGTCGCCTCATAGTCGATAAGGGAAATAACGGAATGACTGAAGCAATTCTCGTCGAGGAAAGGCTCGGAAATCAAAATCTTTCCGCCTGCGGGCTCAAGAGACTGTGCTGTGGGAATATCGAAGAGTGTCGAGCAAATATCTTTCATAATTCAGGAGAGAGTAAATAAACATGGTTGAAACTATACTCTTATAACAACCGAAACCCTTCAATCGTTCTACATGCAGCCGCAACTCTCCCAAAGGCGCCGGTAAAAGTCGGCCTTTTTCTCAAGCTTAAGCGGATAGGCCCGCGAGGTAGACGGCATGCGCCACACCTTCACGGGGCGGCCGAACGCAACAGCGTCAACGTACTCGCCCATGCGCGGCACCTCCGAGCCAGTGAGCTCGGCCACGATGCTTGCCGCCTTCTCGCCGGTGGTGGCTATGTCGCGACACTCGGGCATCCGCGCAAGCAGCGCCTCGAGGTCTACCCTCTCCACCACATCGAGGAACTTGTCGGAAGCGTTACCCTGCAGGCGGCGTATGCGCCGGCAAGTGTCGTGGAGGGCTATATGGTGCTCCGTCATCAGCGCCTTCACATCGTCGAGCCGGAAGCGCTTCTGCGAGGCGTCGTACAGCGCCTGCGGGTCGTCCAAGAACACAAGCCCGGCTATGCGCCAGAAATCGTTGGTGGGATTGGGATAGTAGAAATCCATGCTCCAGCGCTTGGGCGCAGGAGGGAAGGTGCCCATTATGAGCACGCGTGCACCCGGCGGCACAAAAGGCTCCCAGGGGTGCGTTTCCACCGGCAGCGCGGCTGCATATTCCTCATCAAAATCCATAATATTTCACTTTAAAATTGGAAATTCAATCATAAAAACGTATCTTTGGGCAAAAATACTCACATATTTTAAATTATACACACAATTTATTAACTAAATCGCTATTTCCATGACAAAGTACTTTGCAGAAGGCGTAGGCACAATGTTCCTCGTGCTCCTCGCCTGCGGTAGCGCAGTTCTGGCCGGTCCGTCCATCGGTGTCCTCGGCATCGGTCTCTGCTTCGGCCTCGTTCTCTTCGGTCTCTGCTACGCCATCGGCAACATCTCCGGTTGCCACGTCAACCCCGCAGTATCTCTGGCCATGCTCTTCTCCGGCCGCATGAAAGCCGGCGAATGCCTTGGCTACATCATCAGCCAGCTCGTGGGCGCAACCATCGGTGCCGGCCTTCTTGCCGCTTTCATGGCCCTCGCTCCCGGCTACAACTTCGGCGGTATCACAGATGCAGCCGATGCCAGCCTCGCAGCCAACGTGCTCCAGCCCGGCGCCACCACCGGCCTCGCACTGCTCACGGAAGGCCTGCTGTCGTTCTTCTTCATCTACGTGATTCTTTGCGCCACCGACGCAAAGCGCGGTGCCGGCAACCTCGCCGGTGCAGCAATCGGTCTCGCTCTTGGCCTCGTCAACATCGTGGGCATTCCCGTAGACAACTGCTCCGTGAACCCCGCACGCAGCTTCGGTCCCGCCCTCTTCGGCAACGGCATGGGCGACCTGTGGATCATGATTGTAGGTCCCGTTGTAGGCGCTCTCATCGCAGCCGTTTGCTACAAGGCCACCTTCAAGAAAAACTAATCTGTCTCGACCAATAAAACAGGGGCGCCGCAATCGTGTGGCGCCCCTGCTTTATTTTATGATGCGAGGTATCAGGCCTTGATACGCTCCACGTAGCTGCCGTCGCGGGTGTCGATCTTCACCTTGTCGCCGATGTTGCAGAACAGGGGCACGCGCACCTCTGCGCCGGTCTCGACCGTAGCGGGCTTCAGGGTGTTGGTGGCGGTGTCGCCCTTGATGCCGGGCTCGGTGTAGGTGATTTCGAGAACCACGCTGGTGGGCATCTCGCAGGTGAGAACGGTCTCGCTGGCGGCGTGTACCATGGCCTCGCAGATGTCGCCGTCCTTCAGGAACTGCACGCCCTCGATGCTTTCGCCGGGCACGATGATTTCCTCCCAGGTTTCGGTGTGGAGGAAGTGATAGCCCATGTCGTCTTTATAGGAGAACTGGTAGGGACGACGCTCGATGCGCACCTCTTCTACCTTCACGCCGGAGTTCCAGGTCTTGTCCAGGATGCGGCCGGTGCGCACGTTTTTCAGTTTCGTGCGTACGAAAGCCGGACCCTTGCCGGGTTTAACATGCAGGAATTCCACGATGAAGTAGTACTGGCCGTCGATGTCGAGGCACATACCATTCTTAAAATCAGCTGTAGTTGCCATAAAAAGTTTTTCGTATTACGATTTGTTTCTTTTTGCAAAGTTACAAAATATAGCGCACTTATGCAACTTTTACGGCCATCGTAGCGTTCATAACAGAAACTAAAATACACCATTATGACCGACCGTCTCTCCTACGAAGAAAAAAAAGAACTCCCCGACTGCGTCTTCGGGCTGCCCGAACGCCGTGAATACCCCATGCCCGACGCCGCCCACGTGCGCGCCGCCGAGGCCTACTTCCGCTACTGCCCCGACGACCTCAAAC
>CAYUUN010000026.1:0-30314 GCA_964447895.1 uncultured Bacteroides sp.
AGACGGCCGACGCCGGTTACCTCACCCGCCGTCTGGTCGACGTGGCCCACGACGTGATTATCACCGAAGAAGACTGCGGCACCCTCCGCGGCCTCGTGTGCACCGAGATCAAGAACAACGACGAAGTGGTGGCCTCGCTGGGCGAGCGCATCCTCGGCCGCGTGAGCGTGCACGACATCGTCGATCCTCTCACCGGCGAAGTGATTGTCGCTGCCGGCGAGGAAATCAACGACGCCGCAGCCGACCGCATCGAGGCTTCGCCCATCGAAAGCGTGGAAATACGCTCCGTCCTCACCTGCGAAAGCAAGAAGGGCGTGTGCGCCAAGTGCTACGGCCGCAACCTCTCGAACAGCCGCCTCGTGCAGAAAGGCGAGGCTGTGGGCGTCATCGCCGCCCAGTCCATCGGCGAGCCCGGTACGCAGCTTACCCTGCGCACATTCCACGTCGGTGGTGTGGCCAGCAACATCGCAGCCGTCAACAGCGTGACCTCGCGCTACAAAGGCATCCTCGAGATCGAGGAACTCCGCACCGTCACCACCGATGAGCTCGACGCAAAGGGCAAGAAGGTGCAGGTGGTGCTGGGACGTCTCGCCGAGATGCGCATCATCGACCCCAACACCAAGATGATGCTCGCCAACGCTCCCATCCCCTACGGCTCGAAGCTCTACTTCAACGATGGCGACACCGTGGAAGTGGGCGACGTGATTTGCGAATGGGACCCCTTCAACGCCGTTATCGTCAGCGAAATGGGCGGCCATCTCGTCTACCGCAACCTGGCTGAGAATGTCAACTACCGCGTCGACATCGACGAGCAGTCCGGCCTGGAGGATAAGGTGATTATCGAATCGCGCGACCGCGCCAAGGTGCCCGAAGCCGACATCGTCGATGCCAACGGCCAGGTGCTCATCACCTACGCCCTGCCTGTGGGCGCCCACCTCATGCTCGAAGACAACGCCGAAATCAAGCCCGGCGACATCTTCGTGAAGATACCCCGCGCCACCGGCGGCGCCGGCGACATCACCGGCGGTCTGCCCCGCGTGACGGAGCTCTTCGAGGCCCGCAACCCCAGCAACCCCGCTATCGTCAGCGAGGTCGACGGCGAGGTGCACTTCGGCAAGGTGAAGCGCGGCAACCGCGAAATCACCATCACCCCCAAAGTGGGCGACATCAAGAAGTATCTCGTGCCCCTGTCGAAGCAGATTCTCGTGCAGGAAAACGACGTGGTGCGTGCCGGCACGCCCCTCTCGGACGGCGCCATCACCCCCGCCGATATCCTCAGCATCATGGGCCCCACGGCCGTGCAGGAGTATATCGTGAACGAGGTTCAGGATGTGTACCGCATGCAGGGTGTGAAGATCAACGACAAGCACTTCGAGGTGATCGTGCGCCAGATGATGCGCAAGGTGGCCATCCTCGACCCGGGCGACACCTGCTTCCTCGAGCAGCAGATTGTGGACAAGCGCGACTTCATGGAAGAAAACGACCGCATCTGGGGCAAGAAGGTTGTGACCGACGCCGGCGACAGCACCGAGCTGCAGCCCGGCCAGATCATCACCGCCCGCAAGCTGCGCGATGAAAACTCGTCGCTCAAGCGCCGCGACCTGCGTCCCGTGATAGTGCGCGACGCCGTGCCCGCCACCTCCGAGCAGATTCTCCAGGGTATCACCCGCGCCGCACTGCAGACATCCAGCTTCATGTCGGCCGCATCCTTCCAGGAAACCACCAAGGTGCTCAACGAAGCCGCCATCAACGGCAAGACCGACTCCCTCGTGGGAATGAAGGAAAATGTGATCTGCGGACATCTCATTCCCGCCGGCACCGGCCTGCGCGAATACGAGCGTCTCGTAGTGGGCAGCCGCGACGACGTGGCCGCCGTCTACGACGAGGCCGGCCAGATTCAGGACGTAGACCACGTGGAAGTGCTCGACTGAGTCCCCCTTAAACCATAAAAATCGGTGCCAAAAGCCTTTGAGGCAAAAATGGCACCGATTTTTTTTGTTTCTTCACAAATAATGTGTAATTTTGTTGCATCATTGTCACACACTATGAAGAAGATACTGCTCTACTCGGTAATTTTCGCCACCGCGGCTTTCGCACTCCTGGCCGCGTGCCATAAATACGCTACTAAAGACCCCTTCAAGGGCTGCTGGACTGCCAAAGTGACCAGTCCCGACGGCGAAGCCGCCTATACCTATACGGTGCGCCTCGATCCCTACGGGTCGACCGTGTGCTCCGACGGCCACGACGATTGCCTCGGCGTGCTCACCATCACGGAAGACGGCGCCGTTCCCCGCGTCGTGACCATCGACGAAGTGAAGGAGGCGACCATCGACGGCGACGAGCTGCATGTGAAGTACGTGCAGGAGAGCTCCGGGCAGCTCTGGAGCGGCACTTTCCGCCTCGACCCGGACGACATGACCCTCACGTTCGCCAACGGCGAGATGCTTGCCCCCGGGCCCGATGGAAGCACAACCCCTTCCGACCTTCCCTATGCCGTGCGCCCCACCGAGCTGACTTTCACGCAGATAGATGCTCGCCCCAATTTTAAAAACATTCCCCTCTACAACCTCATCTACGAGTTGCCCGACCGCGTGTACTACCGCTACGCCCTGGCCGACGAAAGCGTGGCGCCCCCCTTCGGCGACATGCAGATACGCTGCTACTTCCCTGAGACCGACCGCGACATTCACATCACCAACGAGCTGGGCGACGCCCCTCTCTCGGCCAAGTTCAGTTCCACAATCGTAGATTGCTGGCCTCTGCCCGATGGCCCCGGCCTGATGATGGTGATTTGGACCGGTACGCGCAAGTATCAGAAAGCCACCCTCTTCCGCATCGACGAAGACAATAAGTTCAAGGCCATCGACGTGGTGAGCGGCCGCCGCCCTGCTGCCTACGATTCCGACGAGCAGCCCGACTCCACCCAGATTTCCTCCATGATGCGCCGTGGCACCAAGGTGCGCGTCTTCGACCCCTTCCTCCAGGAAGAACGCATCTACGACCTCTCCGGCCACCGCCTCTAATCGCCGCAGCGAAATTAGTTAATCAGCGAATTGAGAAAAGAACGCGCCGTCCCGCGCGTCTTTTGGCGTGCGGCTCCGCGGCCAACGCCGCTGCCCCCGCCTCTCCGGGCGGCCGGGTCAGGGGTGGGCGAGGGTGTAGCGGCGGATTTCTTCGGTGAACGGGCCGAAAGGAGTAGTGCCGGTGAGCTGAGGAATCCAGACGCTGAAATAGCTTACGTTTACTTCAATCAGGCGCGGGCGTCCGTCGATATCGAGCATGATGTCGTGCTGCACGAGGCGGGAGAAGTCCATGCGCGATGCGATGTCGATGGCGAAGTCTTTTATACGCGACCATCCGGGCACGGTGAGGTGCATTTCCTTGAAGTTGACGCTGCCGTGTGAATCGAACACGCACCCGTACTGGTCCGCGCAAAAGTCGGCGAGACTGCCGTCGGCCATATTTATTCTCACCATGCGGCCGCCGGCATGGGCGTTGTCGACCACCGAGCCCGGTGTGCCCATGCGGATAACCCCGTAGAGCACATGTATCTTGTTGTCGACTACCAAGCGGTAGGTGGCGATGCGGAGAGTGTTGACGGAGCTGCCGTTGAACGCCGCCATGAAGGGGTGCTGGACCAGGGCTTCCTGCAGGATGAAGTCGCCCTTGGCGGAAAGCAGGCCGGCGGCGCTCAGGCTATGCCCGGCGGCATCGGTGAAGTCTCCGCAGGGCGTGCGCTCGAAGAGTTGCACTCCGGCTCCGCTGTCGGTGTTGGCCGAGGGCTTGAGCACCACGCGGGAGTAGGGGGCAAGGAGTGTCCGGAGGGTTTCGTCGGAGAGGTCCTCGATGAGATGGTAGGTGCTGTCGCAGAGGGCACCGCCGTAGCGTCGGAGTATTGTGGGGGGCATGTAGCCCTCGGGAAAAATTCTGTCGAAGAAGTTTTTGTTTCGGAAAGCCTGATTCTGAAACGGGTGGTTGAGCGAGGTGTTGATGCGCCGTATCACGCTTTCGCATATTATGTCGCGGGAGGCGCCGCAGCGTTGGGCGAACAGACGGTAGGCCTGGCGGCACTTGAAGGGCATAAGGGGTTTCCAATACTCGTACCACTCCGTTTCGCCCGGCATCTCGCGGGTGGAAAGCCCGGCGCGCCGGATGGCGTCAAGCTCCCTTTTCTCGAAGGCACGCGCGTCGGAGCGCCTGTTGCGGGCCTCCACAAGCCCTATGATGGCCCGGCCTATCATGCTGTGGTGGACTGGGGGGTGATGGCGTAGCTGCGGCGGGTGGAGCGGATGCGGAAGCCGGTGAGGGCCAGTACGATGGACATCAGCGGCGACATCAGGTTGAAGATGCAGCAGGGGAGATAGGCCACGGTGGCCACGCCCAGGACGGCGCTCTGCGTGACGCCGCAGGAGTTCCAGGGGATGAGCACGGAGGTGACGCTCACGCTGTCTTCCATGGTGCGGCTGAGCAACCGCGGCTCGAGGCCGGCGCGGCGATAGACGTTGCGATACATGTTGCCGCCGATGATGAGCGAAAGATACTGGTCGGCGGTGCAGGAGTTGAGGAAGAGTCCGCTGCACACGGTGGTGCCCACGATAGAGCCCCGGCGGTTGAGGCGGCGGGTGAAGGCGTGGGTGATGGAGCCTATCATGCCGGTGCCTATCATCACGGCGCCGAACACCATGGCGCTGAGCACCAGTGCCACCGTGGGCAGCATACCGAGGATGCCGGAGGTGGAGGCCAGCGAGTCGAGCAGCTGCGAGCCGGTGTCGAGAGCAGTTTCCTGCCACAGGGTGCGAGCTGTCGCGGCGATGTGTCCGGCCAGCGACACGTGGTCGGAGCCTTCAAGCAACGGCAGCAGCTGGGGCTGGAACAGGAAGATGCCGGCCGTGCCGGTGGCGGCGCCGGCGGCGAGAACCCACAGGGTGGGGACGCGCAGGCCCATGAGCAGGACGGTGACAGCGGGTATCACGAGGGTCCAGGGCGAGATGTTGAATGTGGCGTGGAGGGCGCCGGTGATTTCGCTCGCTCCGGCGGCGTCGCCGTGGTCGCTCCACAGCCCCACCAGGGCGTAGACGCCGAGGGCTGCGGCCATGGCCGGCACGCTGGTGAGCATCATGTAGCGGATGTGCTTGAACAGGTCTACGCCGCATGCCGAGGAGGCCACCACGGTGGTGTCGCTCAGTGGCGACATCTTGTCGCCGAAATAGGCGCCGGAGATGATGGCGCCGGCAATCCACGCCTCGGAGTAGCCCAGCACGGTGCCTATGCCCATGAAGGCCACGCCTATTGTGGCGATGGTGCTCCACGAGCTGCCCGTGAGCACCGATACGGCGCCGCACACGGCGCAGGTGATGACCAGGAAATAGGTGGGGCTGATGATGTTGAGGCCGTAGACGATGAGGGTGGGAACCACGCCGCTGAGCATCCATGTAGTGGCCACCATGCTGATGCACAGGAGCATGGGCACGGCCGGCAGTATCTGCACGGCGCTGCGGCGGAACCCCGTGAGCAGCGAGCGGCGCGAGTAGCTGCGGCTCAGGCGCCCGAGCAGCAGGCTGAGGGCCGCGGCGCTCAGCAGGATGGCCGGGCTGTAGGTGTTGATGAGCTCGGCACCGCCGCTTGCGATGATGCCCACGAGCATTACTAAAAGGAATATGATGGGCAGCAGGGACAGCGCCGGCGAGGGACGGCGCAGGGTGCCCGATGATGGGAAAAATACGTTCTTCATTTTTGCGAGTGCAAATTTACAACTTTTTTCCTTATCGCGGGGCCCGGATTTGATAAATTAGAGGGCGTAGACTTTAATTTGCCAAAAATATGTGAAAAACTATCGCACTTTGTCGGGGTTGCGGGCTATAAACTCTTTCCACGAGCGCGGGCCGGCGGCCTTCTGCGGCCGGGCGCTCTCGTAGAAGTGGGTGAGGGCCACGGCCAGGGCGTCGGATGCGTCGAGCTGGGCTGGCAGGTCGGCGCGGTCGATGTGGAGGATGCGGCGCAGCATTTCCTGCACCTGCTCCTTGCTGGCGGCGCCGTTGCCGGTGATGGCCATCTTGATTTTACGCGGCTCGTACTCGGTGATGGGCACGTCGCGCGACAGCGCCGCCACCATGGCCACGCCCTGGGCGCGCCCCAGCTTGAGCATCGACTGCACGTTCTTGCCGAAGAACGGGGCCTCGATGGCCATTTCGTCCGGCAGGAATTTCTCCACCAGCTCCATCACGCTGTCGTGGATGCGCCGAAGGCGCAGGTAGTGGCTCTCCGATGCCTTGAACTTGATGGCGCCCAGGTCTATCACCTCGGGCGTGCGCGTGGCCAGCCCCAGCACGCCGTAGCCCATGACGTTAGTGCCGGGGTCGATGCCTATGATTACGCGCTGCCAGCGCCGCATGTCCGATGCCGTGGGAGCGTTCATAGCACCTGCAGATTGGTGGCGAAGCAGAGGCAACGCTCGCCCCAGAGGGTGGCCATCTCGCTGTCGAGGGCGGCGCCGCTGCCGTCGCACCAGCGCTTGACATCGCGCGGGCCGCCGGCGAGCAGCTGCAGGGCATAGCTGTCGGCGGCGGGGTCGGCCGACGAAATCACTCGGGCGAGAGCCTGCACTTCGAGGCCCTCGGCCTCGGCGCGTGGAATGTATTGCTCGCGCAGCCACGCCAGGAGGGCAGGGGCGAGCTGCTTGTCCACGCAGTAGGTGATGTTGTGTATGATCATAGCGTCAACCCAAGCTGCCGCGCTTGATGGCGCGCCTGATGAAACCTATGTGGCGGCGGATGGCGGTGCCGGTGCCGTAGTAGTAGCTCATGATGCGGAAGCGCTCCCACAGGCTGCGGCGGCGGTGGGCCGTGGTGGTGCCTTCGGCGAGGTAGTCGACGGTCACGGCCGGGATGTGTACGTTGCGCCGCGAGTGCTGGAGGCAGCGGATACACCACTCGTAGTCGGCCGAGAATTTCCAGCGGGTGTCGAAGGCGGTGGCCACGTTGCGATAGGCCACGAAAGCCTGGTGGCACACCACCATGCCGTCGGCGAAGCTGTCGAGGGTGAGCACCTCCGGGGCGTCGAGGTGGCGCGGGCCGAGGCGCCGCCGGTCGGCGTCGACGATGTCGGTGTGGCCGTAGACCACGCCCGGATAGTCGTTGTCCATGATGGCGTCGGCATAGAGCTGGAGCGTGTCGGGCGAGTGGAAGGAGTCGCCGGCGTTCAGGAAGATGATGTATTCGCCGGTGGTGTGGGCCAGGCCCTTGTTCATGGCGTCGTAGATGCCCTTGTCTTTCTCGCTCATGACCCGGCGCAGCGGCGTGCGATGGGCGGCGAGGATGTCGAGGGTGCCGTCGGTGCTGGCGCCGTCCACCACGAGGTGTTCGTAGAGCTTGCAGGTCTGAGCGTCCACGCTTTCAATCGTGGGCAGGATGGTGTGGGCGGCGTTGCGGCACACCGTGATGATGGAGAATAGCGGTTTCATTCGGGCTTGCAGGATGCGAAAAGGGTTCTGACTATCGATTCAGTGGCCGGCATGCCTGCGCGGGTGCGCAGGGTGTAGCCTATCTGTCGCTGGCTCAGGTTGTCGGCCATGTAGCTGGAGAGGTGGGGGAGGGCCGACGCCGCCACCTGGCCCCAGCGGTAGGCATAGGCCACGGGCATCGAAAGGATGCGCGGGGGCTGGGCCGTGAGGCGGCTCTCCTCGATGTCGTCGAGGGGCGTGCAGCGGGCGCTCAGGCCGTCGTTGCTGTCGGCGAGCACACACATGAGGCCGTCGCCGGGGCGTGCCACGGAGGCAAATTCCAGCGGCGCGCCGTCCCAGTAGCGCAGCGCGGTTTTCTCGGGCTTCTCGAACAGCTCCCTCAGGGGCACCTTGGCCACGCGCTCGCCGGCGAAGGCCATGACCAGGTAGCCGCCTTGGTCCACGTCGTCGGGGCTCACGGTGAGCGCCAGCGTGCAGTCTTTCTCGGTGTCGCAATACATGTCGGAGGTGGAGTATTTGATCTCGCCCTTGTCGTTGAAGTAGATGTAGCAGGCCGGGGTGCTGAAGCCGTCCTCATAGGAGTGCAGCACGTTGTGGCGCCAGGCCGAGGTGGCGATGGTGTCCGGCCTCGTCTCGGGCTCTTCGGCGGCGGGAGCCGTCTCGCGGGCTGCCTGTGCCTGCGCGGGGCGTGCGGCGCGCGGTGCGCCCTCGTCGCCCTCGTCGCCTTCGTCGTTGTCTTCGCTGATTTCCACGCCGGCTATGCGCATCATCTCGTCGTAGCGGCGGGCGCGGTCGGCCATGAATATGGTGCGGCTCTCGTTGAGCATGGGCACCGTGGACGAGCTCTGGCGCACGTAGATGCTGCCGCCCAGCAGCACGGGGCGGCGGCTGGGGTCGACCTTGATGATGATGACGCCGCGCTCCGATTCTTCGTCGACCGACACGTGCACGTAGTTGCCCACGGTGGAGCCCAGGTCGTAGCTGCTGCGCACGAGGTTGTCGATGTGCACGCACAGGTTGTCGAGCGAGCGGATGTTGCGGGTTTTCGAAAGATACGACAGGTCGTCGGCGAGGCCTTTTTCGTAGTGCTGGTCGTTGACGCCCAGGAAGAGCGTGCCGCCGGTGGAGTTGAGGAAGCCGGCGATGATTTCGAGGATTTCCTGGTGCTGGCGGTCGGGGTCGGGACCGGTGAAGGTCTCGCCCTTGCGCAGGGCCGGGAACACTATGGAGCTCTTGAACTCGACGTACTGCGATTCCGAGCCGTAGTGCTTGAGGTGCTGGGCCTCGGTGTTGACACCCAGGAGGCTGGCTATGCGTTTCTTGATGAATTTCAGGTTTTCGGCGTCCTCGAGGTCGCCGGAGGCGAGCATGTTGTAGCTGCTCACGAGCCTGGCCAGCTTGCCCTCGAGCTCGTTTCGGGGCGAGTTGACGTAGGGTGCCAGGCACTCGATGCTGTGGGGGTCGCCCAGCCACGACACTATGCGCAGGCGCGAGAAGATGCGCTCGAGCAGGGGGTGCTCCTTCACGGCCGGCGCCAGGGCGTCGAGGCTCTCGGTGTCGATGCGGGTGTTGTCGGCATAGAACTGGTGCTGTCCCAGCAGGGCCATGTGGGCGCGCAGCATCCGGGCGGTGCGTTCGTCGCCGGCCACGAGCGCGAGCACGCGGGCCAGGCCCAGGTAGTCGACGGCGGCGAGCAGCTGGGGCGTCGCCAGGGCGCGGAAGCGCAGCATCTCCACTATTTCCATGAGCTCGTCCACGCCCAGGAGCTCGTCGGAGTCGCGCATGATGTCGTCGTCGCCGTCGGCATCGCTTTCGGCACCGAGCTGGCGCATGAGATACACCAGGGTGTCGTCTTTGCTGACGGTCTCGCCCTCGCGGGCGAAGTCGACGATCTCGGCCACGATGTTGCCCTCGACGGGGATGTCGGTGAGGCGCACGCGCACGTAGGTCTGCGGCTGCAGGTTCTCGAAGCCGTAGCTGCGCTCTACGAAGAATCCGAAGCCGCGGTCGCCGATGGCGCTGTAGCGGTTGCCGGTGGCCACGGTAATCACGGCCACGAGCTCGTCGGTGCGGTTGGCGAGCTCGGTGCGCACGAGCTGGTCGGCGGCTTCCTTCAGCGAGAAGAGATAGTTGCCGTTTTCGTCGCATTCCTTTACCTCGGCCCAGAAGCTCAGGGGGCGGCCATTGGTGCCGGTGTAGCAGCGCGGGTCGAAGTTCTTGACCTTGTAGTCGACGATATCGCTGCGGTAGAGGTAGCCCTTGCCGCGCTCGAAGCAAGGATCGACAATCTCGCACAGTAGGCGCGGATTGGAGCCGAAGCGGTCGGCCTCGGCGGCGAGCACCCTGATTTCCACCTCGTCGCCGGGCTCGGCGCGGCGGCGGCGCTCGGTGGTGACGGCGGCGGCGCGCTCTTCGAACAGCGCCAGCTCAATCTGTTTCCACAGTTCCTGGTGGGCCTGGTATTTGCGCAGCTTGGCGGCGCTCAGCTGCTCCACGCCCTCGAGGTAGATCTGGGGCGTGAGCCACGTCATGGAGCCGTTGGGCAGCACGGGGCGGGCGTCGGCGTCGTCGGTGCGCCGCAGCGACAGGCCGTCGGCCGAGAGCTCCACGGCCACGTGGCCGGCGCGCAGCACGCGCGTGCCGGAGAATTGCCTGTGGGCCTCGTGCAGCGGGGTGGAGAGGGCCGTGACCATCAGTGTGTAGTTCTTGATGCTGTCGTAGCCGAACTCCAGGTGGTGAGTGCCGCCGCTCACGAGCGAGTGTAGTGCCTTGTCGAGCAGGGCCTCGGCCGAGCGCGGGCGCGCCAGGGCGGCGTAGCGGTAGAGGCGCGAGCGGTTGAGGCTGTACGATTCGTAGGTGTCGGCGTCGGCTATGTGGAGCTGCAGGGCTATGGCCGTGAGCACGTTCTCGAGGTTGTCGAAATCGGCCTCGGTCTCGGGCTGCGGCAGCTCGTCGATGCGGTGGCGGGCGTCCTCCACGTAGATTTCAAATTGCTCTACGAAGGCGCTGCGGAAGGGCTCCACGGTCCAGGTGTTGAGCTGCCACTGCATCACGGCGTCGTAGATGCTGCCCAGGGCTTTCTTGATGAGGCCGGGCTTGAGGCGGAACACGGCCATCATGGTGCCGAACTGTAGCTTGGGGTGGTAGAGGTAGCCGCTCTTGCGCAGCTTTTCCATGAGCCCCATGATGTAGCTTTGGTCGGTGCCCTGGGTGAGCAGCGAGATGGCGCGCAGGTAGGGGTCGACGCTCTCGGCTGTCTCCGTGAGCTGGCGCTGCATCCCGGCGCGGGTGGCGCCGGAGCTGTTGCGCAGGAACTCGCTGTTTTCCAGTAGCATCAGCGCGGCGTCGCGCAGGGCGCCGAACATGGCGCGCAGGGCGCGGGCGTTGCGCGGCACGCGGGCCGTGGCGAAGAGGTCGGCCATGCCGGCGCGCAGGCCCTGCATGGCAGTCATGGCCCATCCGGCGCGCATCTCGCCCATCTCGGCGCGGGCACGGGCCATGGCGTCGGTGCGCTGCAGGAAGGTGTGGAGGAATTTCACCAGCACGGGCGGGAGGTCCAGCTGGCCCAGGATGTCGTCGATGGTGAGAAACTGCAGGGAGTCCTCGGCATAGTCGCGCACTATCATGAAGGAGCGGTCGGTCAGGCGCACGAAGCGGCAGCGCACCTTCTGGCCCAGGGCCAGGCGGGCGTCCTTGTCGAAGAGCCTGAAGATGATGCCGTGGTTGTCCACCAGCTCATAGGGGCCGTCCTTGGCCTGGGGCAGGCGGCTCACCTTGAAATCGTAGCTCTCGTGGGCCCAGTCGCGGTCGCCGTATAGCCTGTACACATGCTGGGCGGGCACATGGCTGAGCACCGGCAGCCCGTCGCGAATCATCTTTACGCGGCATAAAATGGTGGATGGTAGTGGCTTGCCCCGCTGATATGTGAATTTGGGAAGGCGCAACTCCACGCCGTCGTTCAGCAGTATCCTAAAAAAATCTTCGTTAATATCGGCCGTGATGTCGACCGGAAAATCATAACATTGGTCTACTATGTATTCGTTCATAATTAATAAATGTGAAATCAAGACAAAATTATAGATTTTTTGCGAGATAAACCTTAATTTTGCATTAAAATCTGACAAAAATATGACCCCGAAAACAGGTGATACCGTGCGCTATCTCAACTCCGTGGGCGGAGGCACGATAGTGCGCATCGCAGGCAATATGGCCTATGTGGACGAAGACGGATTCGAGACTCCCGTGCTGTTGCGCGAGTGTGTGGTGGTGGCTCCGGCCGGAGCTCCGGCACCGAAGCCCGGCACCATGAGTGCGCCGCGTCCACGCCCGGAGGCTGCTCCGGCCGCCCCGGCCCCCGTAGCGGCTCCCGAACCGGAGCCGCCGCTGCCCGTGGAGGAGACGCCCGGCGGCGAGTCGCTCGACGTGGTCCTGGGATTTGAGGCTGTGAATCTCAAGAATCTGAGCCAGAGCACGTTCGAGGCCTACCTCGTGAACGATTCCAACTACTGGCTGGACTACAGCATAACCACCCGCGCCGACGGCGACGAGCACTGGACGCTGCGCCACCGCGGCACAGCCGAGCCAAACATGCAGGTCTTTGCCGGCGAATACACCCGCGAGATGCTGCCGGAGATGGACCGCCTGGCCGTGCAGTACTGCGCCTATAAGACCGACCGCCCCTTTGCGCTCAAGATGCCGGCGCTCGTGGAGTTCAACCTCGACACCACGCGTTTCGCCCGGCTACACTGCTTCGTGCGCAACGAGTATTTCGACAACCCCGTGATAGCCCTCGATGTGGTGCGCGCCGACCGCCCCGCGCGGCCCCTGCGCGTCGACCCCGCACAGCTCGAGAAAGCCATGGCCGAGAAGCGCCGGGCCGACCGCCCCGTGCGCCATCATCGCCCCGAGCAGCCCAAGGCCCGCCAGGGGGTGATAGAGGTAGACCTCCACGCCACGGAGCTCTTCGACGACATGCGCGGCCTGGGCAACGCCGACATCCTCAACGCCCAGGTCGACCATTTCCGCCGCGTCATGGACGAGAACCTGCGCCACCCCGGCACACGCATCGTGTTTATCCACGGCAAGGGCAACGGCGTGCTGCGCCAGGCGCTGGCCAAGGAGCTGACCCACCGCTACAAGGGCCACGACGTGCAGGACGCGTCGTTCCGTGAATACGGTTTCGGCGCTACGCAGGTGACCATCCGTAACACCCGTCGCGACAAATGATTATAGTGTTTTCAGGCTGCGGCAACACTGCCGCCGTGGCAGCACGGCTGGCCCAGATTACGGGCGACAGCGTGGTGCGCCTCGACGCCTCCCTGCTGCGCTCGGAGGCTCCCCGGCTCGCCGTAGCGGGCCCGCGCGTAGTGTGGGCATTTCCCACCTACAGCTGGGGCGTGCCGCCGGTGGTGCGCCGCTTCATAGCCCGCGTGGAGCTGAGCGGAGCCGCGGATGTGCCCCACGTGATGGTGACCACCTGCGGCGACGACATAGGCGAGTGTGCCGCCATGTGGCGCCGCGACATCCGGGCGCGCGGCTGGCAAGCCCGGCGAGTCTTCAGCGTGCAGATGCCCAACACCTACACCACCATGAGCGGGTTCGACGTAGACGCGCCTGCCGTGGCCGACGAAAAACTTGCAGCCATGCCGGCACGCGTAGCCGGCGTGGCCGCGCGCATCGACGAAGACGGCCCCGACGACGTCGTGCGCGGCTCGTGGCCGCGCCTTAAGACGCGCGTGGTCTACCCCTGGTTCGTGCGCATGGAAATGTCGCCCCGGCCATTCCGCCACACCCACGACTGCATAGCCTGCGGCAAGTGCATGAAAGCCTGCCCCATGGCCAATATCGAGCCCGACGAAGACGGCCACCCCGTGTGGGGCGACGCCTGCGCCTTCTGCCTCGGCTGCTACAACGTTTGCCCCGTCCACGCCGTGGCCTACGGCCGCAAAACCGCCCGCAAAGGCCAGTACTACTATGGCCTCCCCTCCCGCTGCCGCTGACCCAAACGATAGACACACAAGGAGGAAAGCCCTGGTTCTCAGCATCATTCCGCTATATTTGTATCCCCCAAAATAGCGAATAATTTCAACCTCAGCAACTTTTCCCCCGAAAAACTTCGCCCGCCCCCCGGTCACCCCATTGGGGGCGCGCCTGCCGCGGGCCCGCACGAGGAAGCTCGCGGGCGCGTCGTTGCGCTCGCAGGGTTGAGTGAGATAACAGCGCATCTCCGAAGCGCCCGCGTTTAGGTGGCTGCCTACACCAGGCCTCGCTGCGCTCGACCTGGTGCTGAGGGACATCGCCTCTCCGAGGCTCTGCCGGGGGCGGTCGCATCCGGCTCGCAAGGCCCCGCTCGGGCTGCGCCCTCGGGGGCCGCTCGCCCGATTGGGGGGGGAGGGGGCCGGCGAACCGCGGGGTGCGCTGCGCTTACCCCGCGGCTATGTCTCGGGACGCGCCCCCGGCGCGTCTTTGCCCGCCCCGCGGGCAAAGGTCGGAGTGGTTTTTAGGGGGCGCTCCACGGCGCGGGGGGGGATTAGAAGGGGTAGCCGATGGCGAGGTGGAAGGCGAGGGAGTTTTTGAAGGAGGTCATGTTGTAGTAGCCGCTGCGGCCGGTGTCGTAGGGGGCGTGGATGCCTATGCCGAGGTCGGCGCGCACTACGAGGATGCTGATGTCGAGGCGCAGTCCGGCGCCGGTGCCCAGGGCGAGGTCGCGCAGGAACGACGATGCTCGCAGGGTGCCTCCGGGGCGCAGGGGGTCGTTCTTGAGCAGCCACACGTTGCCGGCGTCGAGGAACACGGCGCCGTGGAGCGGCCCGAACAGGGGAAAGCGCAGCTCGGTATTGGCCTCGAACTTGAATGTGCCGGTGCGGTCGAAGTTGTCGGCCGGAGTGCCGGCGGGCGGGGTGTAGCTGCCGGGGCCTATGCTGCGCACGGTGAAGGCGCGCACGCTGTTGGCGCCGCCCACGAAGAATTGCTCGGAGTAGGGCACCTCGGATGCGTTGCCGTAGGCGTGGGCGGCTCCGGCGGCCACGCGGCTCACGAGCCATGTGTCGCCCACGAGGCGGCGACCCCACACGAGTTGTGCCGAGCCTTTGACAAACTGGGAGAAGGGTGTGCCGAAGAGCTTTTTCTCGCCTTTTTTGCCGCAGGCGCGGTAGATGGCCCAGAAGATGTTGCCGGCTTCCTGCACGGAGAATGTCCAGTTGAGGGTGTTGTCGCGGCCAAACTGGCGGTCGTAGGTGTAGGTATAGGCCATCTGGGGGATGAACTGGTTGCGGAAGCTCTGTGCCACGGCGGGGTTGGCCACCATGATGGAGTCGAACTCGGCCGTGGTGTCCATGGTCTTGGTGTAGGATAGCTTGAAGAGCGTCAGGGTGTTGCTCACGTAGCGGCGCAGGCGCCAGTCGTAGTTGACGGAGGCGTTGAACTGGGCCATCTTGAAGTAGTGGGGGCGGTTGAGGAGCTCGGCGTTGAGCTGGAAGCGGGTCCAGTTGAGGTTGAAGCGGCTGCGGGGGATGAACTTGGGGGCAAGCAGGCGCGGGAATGCCAGCGAGCCGGTGAGGCCCACCTCATAGGAGTTGAACAGCGAGGTGCTGCCGCGGCCCGTCTGCCACTCGTAGGCGCCGGTGAGCTGCACGGAGAGCTGCTCGCCGCCGCCGAAGATGTTGCGGTTGGTGAGGCCGGCGGTGAGGCCCGGGCCTATGTAGCTGTTGCTCTTAGACGTGGCGTTCACTTCGAGCGAGGCCTCCAGGGGCGAGTCGAAGGTGCAGTCTACGTCGATGTCGAGCACGGCCTCGCCGCGGGCGTAGGCGGCCGAGTCGGGGCGGGCGGTGATTTCGATGGAGCTGAAGATGCCCAGGCGCGAGAGGTTGGCCTGTGTGCGGTCCATGTTGCGCACGCTGAAGGTGCGCCCCGGGCGGAACACCACGCATTCCTGCACGAGCTTGCGGCGGAAGCGCGAGGGCTGCATCTGCACGAGGGTGGCGCGCGGCGTGGCGATGGTGTCGGGCGTGCCTCCGCCCTGGTGGCGGTAGGTGGTCATGGTCACGCGTCCGGTGGTCCAGCTGCGGGTGGCTATGGCGGGGGCGTTGGCGGCCACCTCCATGCGCAGGGCTATGTGGCGGGGCGTGATGGTGCTGTCGGCCAGATATTCGATGTATTCGGGGCTGAAGAAGTAGTAGCCGCGGTTGCGCAGGCCGTTGGTGATGCGGGTGCGGGCTATGCTCAGGGAGTCGGTGCAGTAGCGCTGCGGGCGGCTGAGATAGGGATCGCGCAGGGCCAGCGAGTCGATGAGGTGGTAGAGGCGGCAGGTGTCCGGCAGCAGCTGCACGCTGTCGATGGGGTAGGGGTCGCCGGGGTCTACGGTGTAGCGTATGGCGGCCATCTTGGGGTCTTTAGGGTGCACGAGCTCATAGGAGGCCGAGCCGCGGAAGTAGCCGTTGTTGTCGAGCAGCTCGTCTATCATGTGGGTGCGCAGCTGGGGCCTCACTTCGCTCACGAGCACGGGCTCCTCCACCAGCAGGTTGTAGAGCCAGCGCTTCAGGCCCTTGGAGTCGGGGTTCCAGTTGTTGTACACCCACAGGCCCAGGGGGAAGGGATAGCGCCAGTCGAGCATCTTGAAATAGTTGTTGGGCGCGGCGGCTATGGTGCTCGAAATGTCGTCGACCAGGCCTTCGGGCAGCTTCACGGGCTTGCCGGCCGAGTCGAGGGGCAGCACGTAGTCTACGCGTTTGTTGCCCGTGAAGAGGTATTCTCCTTCCGGGATGCGGCGGGTGGTGGAGCATGCCGCGAGCACGAGCGCGGCGATGGCCGAAACTATGGCGTGGGTGGTGCGGAGGCGCATATGTGTGATGAAGTGTGGGGTGTACTGATAGGGAAACAAGCACCCCCGGGATTTTGTTGGTGCAAAGTTAATATTTTTTAAAACATTTACCAGCTTTCCTTGTTAACATAGTATGTTCAAACAGCATTTAATCAACATCCGCAGCAAGTTTGCCGGCTCGCCCATCATCGTGGTGGGGCCGGTGATGTGTCTGCTCACGGGCCTGCTCACGGGCGCGGCGGCGGCTCTGCTCAAGTGGCTCATAGGCCACATGTCGAGCCTGGCGCTGGGCATCATGAATGTAGAGCGCGGCAACTGGATGCTGATTCTGCTCCCCGTGGTGGGCATCGTGCTCACGGGCATATTCTGCCGCTACGTGCTGCGGCGCAACATCGAGCACGCCAGCGACAAGATAAAGACGGCGCTGCAGCACGGCATGGACAAGATTTCCGGCAAGCTGATATACGGCCCGCTCATTGCCAGCACGTTCACGCTGGGCTTCGGCGGCTCGGCCGGCTCGGAGGGTCCTATCGCCGCCGTGGGGGCAGCCCTGGGTGGCAATATCTCGCGCAAGATGGGGCTGCCCGACCATATCGTGCGTGTGATGATAGGTTGCGGCGCCGGCGCCGGCATCGCCGGCATCTTCAAGGCTCCCGTGGGCGGCATGCTGTTCACGCTGGAGTGCATGGCCATGCCGCTCAGCACGCTGGCCGTGATAGGTATTCTGGCCACGTGCATGGTGTCGTCGCTCACGGCCTACGTGCTCAGCGGCTACGTGCCCGACCTGTCGCTGGAGCGCTTCGTGCCCCAGAGCACACATTACATCCCCGCGGTGATACTCCTGGGCGTGGCCTGCGGCGCCTACGCCCTCTACTACAATGCCACCGGCCGCGCCGTGGCGCGCCGCCTCGAGGCCATGGCCAACCCCTGGGTGCGCAACGTGCTCTCGGGCCTGGGCGTGGGACTGTTGCTGTTCATGTTTCCGGCCCTCTACGGCGAGGGCTACGACGTGGTGGCCGACCTGATGAACAAACCCGACTACGTGCTGGGCGACTACAGCCCGCTGTATTTCCTGAAAGAGTTTCACGGCTACGGACTGCTGCTGATAGCCCTGGGCATCCTGATGGTCAAGGGCATGGCCGCCTACGGCTCGAACAGCGGCGGCGGCGTGGCCGGCGATTTCGCGCCCACGCTCTTCGCGGGCGCCATCATGGGCTATGTGGTGGTGCTGGGCGCGAGCACGCTGTTTCATGTGGAGCTGCCCATGCCGGTGTTTGTGCTTGGCGGCATGGCCGGCGTGATGGCCGGCGCTGTGAAGGCGCCCCTGATGGCCATATTCCTCACCGTGGAGATGACGGCCAGCTACGAGTATCTGCTGCCCGTGAGCATCGCCGGCATCCTGTCGTATGCCGTCGTTGTGGTCGCCTCCCGCAGCCTCCCCCGCCGCAGCTCCATCGGCTGAGGTTCCGATGTCTATTTAAGTAATTTTAACTAAATTACATTTGCTGCCGTTTTTTTTTTTTTAACTTTGCAAAAATCACATAATTGCAAGCTATGGAACTTCCAAACCTCACCCCTCAACACATCAAGGACGGCCGCCATGCTGCCAACATCGGCAGAAACCTTCTGCTCGCAACCGTAGCGCTGATTCTGGTGTGGGTCATCACACAATTTACGGCATGGATTCCGATTAGGGGATTTGCCCGGCCTCAGCTAACGTATGAAGAGGTGTCCGACATGCTTTCGAGGAGTCGTTACGGCTACGCTGCTTTCGAGGCTTTTCAATACTCGTTTTATACCTTATTCAGCGTTCGAGTAGCGGTGGTGTTGGCAATCATAGCCACTGCTCTGTATTTTCTCAAGCTCAAAAGAGTGTTTGTAGTGGCCGCGGTTCTTACGCTGCTCCTTCTCTGCATAACCCTGGGTGTACTCATACCCGTTATAAGCAAAACAATAGAATGCAAAGGCAACCTGCTGACCGGGATTATGGGACTCCTTATCATATTTAGCGGGTGCAATATGTTCATTGCTCTAAGAAACGATATACGCGAGATAAAAAATGCCAATAATCAGCTTGCGCCTCTCAGTTTCTTATTCGTGAGCGCCCCCATCCTGGCGTGCATTCCCATCCTCTCCGCGCTGTGGGCCTTCTTTTTTAATAAGGTACTCCCGGAGGAATCCAAGCCCGCCTATATGAAGTGGGCTTTGATAGCATTAGCAGTCGCTCCGGTGCTGTTGTTATTTGAGTCGATAATATTAATATTTATTTCGTTTGCTATCACTGCGGTTGCCCTTGTTGTAGTCTATTATTCTTATTATAAGGCAATTGGCGAACCGGAGGATGCGAAAGTGAATTTTCTGATACTTGAGGGCGGCATAGTCGTGGCGCTGGCTGTCGTCTTGATAGTGATTCTATTGAATCCCACTTACAATTTCTCTCCTTTCTCTCTTCCTTTCGTTTACAGATACAATCCATGGCTGGCACTCCACACTGCAACGAAAACTTATGCTGTGCTCGGCACAGTACTTGCGGTGATAGCTTACCTCTGCTATAAAAAAGTAGACGAAAAGAATTAACCGCCCCTATATAGCCGGTACTACTCAGCGTGTTGATTGCTAAGTAGTTAGGAAAAAGCACAGCCCGCAGAGCTGATAGAATGGCCGGTGGCCCTCCCCTTGGTTTCCGCGGGCGGGTAGCCCATGGTTAGGTGTATCAACGGATGCAGCACGGGATGGGCTGTCCTGCGGGCCATTGTGGACGGGACACCCCCGCCGCGGCAGCATAGGTTGACGCGCCCATTGATAAAGAACGCGCCGGAGAGCGCGTTCCGAGCCATAGCCGTGGGGTAAGCGTAGCGCACCCCGCGGTTACAGCCGCCCCCTCTCTACCCCCCCTTTTGCGCGCGGCTGACCGCCGCGCGCAAAAGGGGGAATAAGGCTCGCATGCCCCCGCTCGGGCTACGCCCTCGTGGGGCGCTCGCGGGATAAAACGAAGGGTGTTCTTCTGACCGCGGGGTGCGCTTCGCTTTTTGTATTCAGCTTATAAGGGCGAGCGCAGCAGATATCTTATGAGGAGCCTATTATAGAACAAACAAGGAGCAATGCCATAAGGGAGCGGGCTGTCCGGTAAAGAACCGGGCAGCCCGCCGCGTTGTTGTCGAGGGGGGGGTGGGAGGGTTATTTCACTTCCCAGGTGTTGCCGGCGAGCACCATGTCGCGCAGGGTGTCGAAGCCTTTGCGGGCGCGCACTTCGCGCACCTGCTCGTCGAGGGTGTCGTTGTAGGTGGGAGCCTCCACGTCGCGTATCACGCCCACGGCCAGGGGCAGGTCGGTGCCGTCCATCATGGCCAGCTGCTGGTGCAGGAAGTTGGAGGGCGTGTGGGCGTCGTGCACCAGCACGTCGTCGATGGTGTAGCCGTCCTGGCCCAGGGTCACGGCCTTGAGCAGGAATCCGTCCTGCACGAGTCCGCGGTCGTTGTTGGCGCCGAAGAGCATCTTCTCGCCGTGGCGCAGGTGGATGGTGCGGTCGGCGCGGAACTCGCGGTCGGTCACGGCGTTGTGTATGCCGTTGTTGAATATCACGCAGTTCTGGAGAATCTCCACCACCGATGTGCCCTTGTGGCGCGCGGCGGCCGTGAGCACCTCCTGCGATGTGGCGAGCTCCACGTCGATGCTGCGGGCGAAGAAGTTGCCGCGGGCGCCGAACACGAGTTCGGCCGGGATGAAGGGGTCTTCGACGGTGCCGTAGGGCGACGATTTCGACACGAAGCCGCGGGGGCTGGTGGGGGAGTACTGTCCCTTGGTGAGGCCGTATATCTTGTTGTTGAACAGGCAGATGTTGATGTCGATGTTGCGGCGCACGGCGTGGATGAAGTGGTTGCCGCCGATGGCCAGGCCGTCGCCGTCGCCGGAAATCTGCCACACGGTCATCTCGGGGTTGGCGATCTTGAAGCCGGTGGCGATGGCTGCGGCGCGTCCGTGGATGGTGTGGAAGCCGTAGGTGGCCATGTAGTAGGGCAGGCGCGAGCTGCAGCCTATGCCGGAGATCACGGCCGTGCGGTGGGGCGGCACGCCCAGGCTGGCCATGGCCTTGTGGAGGGTGTTGAGGATGGCGTGGTCGCCGCATCCCGGGCACCAGCGCACGCTCTGGCCGTTCTTATACTCGGCCGCAGTGTATGTCTTGTTTTCGTTTTCCATTTTATTCGGCTACGATTTTTTCTACGGCGTCGACAAGTTCTCCCACGAGGAAGGGCTGGCCTTGCACTTTGTTGATACGGTGGATGAATACATCGGGCACGCGGCACTGGAGCCAGTCGGCAAACATGCCGGTGTTGAGCTCGGCCACGATCACGCGCTTGTAGCGGCGGAGCACCTCGAGGGTGTTGGCCGGCAGCGGGTTGATGTAGCGGAAGTGGGCGAAGGCCGTGGGCGTGCCCTTGGCGCAGAGCTCGGCGGCTGCGGCGTAGAGGTGGCCGAAGGTGCCTCCCCAGCCCACGAGCAGCGTGTCGGCGTCTTTGTCGCACAGCACCTCCACATCGGGGATGTCGCGGGCTATGCGTGCTATTTTCTCGCGGCGCGTGTGCACCATCTTCTCGTGGTTCACGGGGTCGGTGGATATGGCGCCGGTGTTGCAGTCTTTCTCGAGGCCGCCCACGCGGTGGGCCAGGCCCTCGGTGCCGGGCACGGCCCAGTAGCGCACCAGCGACTCGGCGTCGCGGCAGTAGGGCTGCCATTGGCCCGAGGCCTTAAGGTGGTCGGGCACGCGGCGGGGCTTGATTTCCGGGTATTCCGAAGCCTCGGGCACGCGCCATGCCGATGCGCCGTTGCCTATGAAGGCGTCGCTCAGCAGTATCACGGGCGTCATGTGCTCCACGGCTATGCGGCAGGCCTCGAATGCCATGTCGAAGCAGTCGGTGGGCGTGGCGGGGGCCACTACGGCCAGGGGGCTCTCGCCGTTGCGGCCGTAGAGCGCCTGCATCAGGTCGGTCTGTTCGGTCTTGGTGGGCAGGCCGGTGGAGGGACCGCCGCGTTGCACGTCGATCACCACCAGGGGCAGTTCGGCCATCACGGCCAGGCCTATGCCCTCGCTCTTGAGTGCCAGGCCGGGGCCGGAGGTGGAGGTCACGGCCAGGTTGCCGGCAAAGGATGCACCGATGGCCGAGCACACGCCGGCTATCTCGTCTTCCATCTGCACGGCCTTTACGCCCAGGTCTTTGCGCTTGGCCAGCTCGTGCAGGATGTCGGTGGCGGGGGTGATGGGGTAGGAGCCCAGGAACAGCGGCAGGCCGCTCTTCTCGGCGGCCATGATGAGGCCCCATGCCGTGGCGGTGTTGCCGTTGATATCGGTGTAGATGCCGGGACGGGCCTGGGCGCTTTCTATGCGGTAGGTGGGCACGGAGGCGTGCACGTTGTGGCCGTAGTCGAAGCCGGCCTGAAGCACCAGCTTGTTGGCCTCGAAGATGGCCGGCTTGCGGCCGAACTTGCTGCGCAGGTGGGCCAGAGCCTCGTCGAGCGGGCGGTCGAAGAGCCAGCACACCAGGCCCAGGGCAAAGATGTTGCGGCACTTGAGCATGCTCTTGTTGTCGAGGCCGCTGTCGGCCAGGGCGTCGCGGGTCATCTGCGTGATGGGCACCTGCAGCACGTATTTCTCGTCGATGCCCAGCTCGGCCAGGGCGTCGTCGGTCTCGAAGAGGGCCTTGCGCAGGTCGGCGGGGCGGAAGGCGTCGATGTCCACGATCACCGTGCCGCCGGGCTTGAGGAAGCGGATGTTCTGCTTCAGGGCGGCGGGATTCATGGCCACGAGCACATCGCAGGCGTCGCCGGGCGTGTACACATCCATGCCCACGCTCACCTGAAAGCCGCTCACGCCGCTGAGCGAGCCCTGCGGGGCGCGGATTTCGGCGGGGTAGTCGGGAAAAGTCGACACCTGGCAGCCCAGGGCGGCCGATACGTTGGTGAAAATGTTTCCGGCCAGCTGCATGCCGTCGCCGGAATCGCCGGAAAAGCGCACCACTACTTTGTCGAGGGTTTTTACCTGATGTTCTTCAGACATATCTTATTGAATTACATATTCATTGATAGAGCGCTTGGGTGATAATGGATGCCGGCGGCCCGCGGGCGCGGCGGCATGGTTTATATCAGATTCAAGGTTCAATCGTTTTTTTTGACACGCAAAGCTACTAAAAAAGCGCGTTATGGCGAAATATTTGCATCACAAATTGCGCCGCGGCCCCATATTCGCGGGCCGCGGCGCAATCAATGCCGGGATGGCGCCTGCACCGGTGTCAGAATTTCGACTCCACGAGCTCGCGGAACTTATAGGGCACCGTGCCCGTCTCGCTCCACCAGTAGTCGTGGTCGTTGAAGCGAATCCACACATGAAACGTGTCGTCGTAGCTGTCGTAGGCCCACAGCACGGCCGGGTCGCAGCACTGATGGGCCACGAAAGCCGAGGCCCAGAACATGCCCAGGTGGTACTCCACGGGCATCTCCGTCTGGTATATCTCGCACATGACGTTGAAATTGTCCTGGCCCATCATCCCCACCAGGCGGTCCTGCACCGAGGGGTCGAAAAACATGCCGAACTGCGAGGCATACTCGCCAATGTGGTTCTTGAAATGGGCCACCATCGACGGGCTGCCGGCCGTCGAGGCGGTGACGTGGGCCGCCACGTCGTACACCTTGCCGCGCGCGTTGCGCAGCTTGGCCGAGAGGGTGGAGCCGCCCGAGAAGCGCACGTCGTACCACTGCTCCACCGGCTGGTCGTTGCAGTCCCTCACGGTCCAGGCCGTGGCCGGGTTCTCGTAGGCCGGATTCACCAGGAGCCACGAGCACGTGAGGTTGCCCTTGGCCTGCAGCGTGGACTCGTAGGCGTATCGCCCCGAGTACAGCCCGTCGTCGTGCTCCTCCAGCTCCATCACAAAGGGATACTTCCCACCGATCATGCCCTCCAGCTTGTAGGTCCTCGCATCGGCCGCGCCGGCCATCGCCGCCACGGCCGCCACAGCCAGCACCCACGCCTTAATCTTCTCGCACATATTCTTCATATCACATATTCACACCGCAAAGATAGCAAATCCCGCCGTATTCCGCCACACGCAACCCGCACGCATTGCATTATCGTACGTCGCCCGGCGTGATTTTTCTTAGAGTCATGAGTCAGTAGCTACAGCTATTAGTATTGTAATGACAGTAGCGACGATAATTAGTATAGCTGTTATATCCAACACCCCCCCCCCAGAGTCAGGGTAGTAGTAATCCTCGTCTTCGTCTTCACTTTCCCGAGGCTCTGTCTCTATGCCCTGATTTTCTGAAGGCTCGTTTATGATGGTTTCCTGAGTGACTATGGGCTTTTGCTCTAACTCGTTAACACCCGCAGCTTGTTCTTCTGAAGAGGTTGCTTTTTTGACTTGAATGGGTAGCCACTGACGGCAGTATTTGCATTTCTTAGCCACTGCAAGTATTTCTTGTCCGCAGAAGGGGCATCGCTTTGTTTCTTGAGTCATATGAATCGCTGAGATGGGAAGAACGACATTACTCCGAATTGAATTATGACGACGAACGCAATCAGGGCCACAGTGACAAGCGAATAGAGCGCGATAGCACCGGCCATGTCCTTTAGGGAGATTTCGTCTCTTGTTTTAAATATGATCCATACCACAATACCGATCACCAAAAGGATGTAAAAACATGTAGTAAGGTATTGGATATATCCGCGTTCGCTCGGTTCATCAATAATTCCCAATTTATAGGAAAGCCAATAAAGGGTAAGTGCCAGAGGCCACCAAGCAATCCAGATGCCAATGGCAAGCCAGGTGCGCAGAGTTGCGATAGTTTTCTCAGTAGAAGAGAATTTCTCGGAATACATTATGCCCATGCCTATGATGACTGCAGTTACAGCCGCCGCTCCAAGCTGGATCCAACCAAAGTCGGTATGCCAGTCGCCATCTTTAAGGCCTATGAATAACCAGCTTGTATACACCTCAATGCAGCACACCACTGCAAATAAGGCTGTTATCATGGGGAGAATGGCTACAGGGTTGGCATCTTTAAAAAGTTTCGCCCATAAGCTGCTTTCGCCTTCTAAATTGTCGTCAGATTGAATTAGTTCATTGCAATATTGGCAATGCGTTGTGCCCGCAGGATTTTCCTCGCCACATGCCGGGCATGTAACTACAGGCGTCGAGGGGTGGTCAAGCCATTCCCCGCAGTGCCGGCATTTCTTTGCCACCTCGAGGATGCTTTCCCCGCAATATGGGCACTCTTTTGTTTTTTGTTCCATTGATTAAGAAAATAGTTTAGTTGATTGTTTTCAAGCTTAAAATTTGGTCGCACGTAGTTATTTATTAATCATCGATATAAATTGACTCGACGACCACCGCCGTGTCACATACAGCAGAATCCAGGTCTTCTTCTGCTGCATTCGAAAATCCGTGCATTTTTGAGTCTTTCGATTTAAGAGACTTTTTTTCAGGAAGTACGGGGCGTTTGAACACGTAGATTACTTCTTCCGTGCGTGTATTGGGTTGTAGACCGGTTACGTATTCCTCGTTGCCGAAGTTGGGATGTACGGTCTCCGTGCAGGTGTATACATCTACAAGCTCCCAGCCTTGAGCTCCCAGTTCGTTCATTTGCTCCTCGGGTACGTAAAACGTTCTGCTCATGAACTTGTTGAACGTTACGCCCGATATAGACACGGTTTTATATTCCCATTTTTGAATCGTTTCGTCTTTTTCGGAGCAGGCCGCTACGGCACAGGCCGTGCATAATCCCACCAGTAAGTAAAGTAGTTTTTTCATATGATTGATAGTTCGGTTTTTGATTGGTTTATTGTGCGGTGAGCGAGAACGGCATGCGTTTGCCGCTGGCAAAGTTTACGAAGTTGCCGCTGAATACATTTCCGTTGAGCGTACCTACGTACTCGCCAGTGGCCTTGTTGCCTTCATATTCAGTGAGGGTGATTTTTGAATTGCCTTTTATGTGCCCCTTGATTTTCATGGAGCGTTTATATTTGTCGTAATAGTAGGTGCCGTCTATTGAGTCGTCAACAAAGTATAGATTCATGGTTACGGCGTATTTACCGTCTATTTTTCCTTTGAAGGTATAGACGTGACTTTTATGGTTGCCGGAGGGTGTTGTCGTGGTGTTAACCATTGTTGTTATCCCCTTTGAAGAACCGGCAGTATTTGCAGCTGATGACTTCTTTTGTGTAGTGTTAACTGCAGTGGACGCCGATGTGGTACTGTTGTTACGGAATGAACGTCTGTTTACGAAGCCAATTTTATGGGATGGCTTTACTCGGTCTTTATACTGATTATAATTGAACGTTACTATTTCCGGGCTGGTGGGGTCGGTGTTAAGAGCTTGTCTGTAAGAATTTATTTCTGCAAGATCGTCGAAGCAGATATTAGTAGGGATCGCCTCGTAGTTGCCGTAATTCATACAGGTGTGTACAAGTTTGCTGCCGTCTCCTTTTAGCCACGAGTTTCGAGCTTTTTTTGCTGATTTAAATGCCTTTTTGTTGTCCTTAGTCTTGTCGTAAAAGTACGTATTCAGCATCACATCGGGAGCACCGAAATCAAGGGAATTATAATAGCCTATTTCTATGGCCTGAGCGTCGCCGAGCATAGTTCCCAATTCCTTTGTCTTAACCAATCCTTTCTGCTTGCACTTTTTCTTCAAATCTTTGCTAATTTTTTGTGTAGCAGTGGTCACACGGCCATAACGATCGGTTTCCCAGCTGTTATTATTGAAAATATAGGTTGTGTTGGGCCGCCCGTATAAGTTCAAGATATTGATGTCGCGAACATGAATTTCGCGGCCATTAATGGAAGCTACTATATTTTCTCCGTCTATAATATCCACAGAACTACCCTTTTGAGCAAAGCGTAAACTGCGCGGATTGATAAACCTCTGTTTCTTAGGGAGCTTCGCGTGGTGAGGATCGGCCTGCAAAGCCCAATATAGCAAATGACGGGTGTTTTGTCTTAGACTCGTAGCCTGCACACTATTTACATAAATTCGGAAAGTTTCGGGATGGTTGTTAAGCATCACTGCTAACTTTGGATTTGCCTTTATATCGTTTAATAGCGAATCTGCAAGGCCATTGATACCTGTAACTGTTTTTATGGAATCGAGTAGGGCTGCGTTTATAACTCCCTCAAGGGACTCAATTCTATTTCTGTTAGATATAGAGTCAATGTATTTGGCTGCATAATCTTCGATTTTAGAGTTGGCTACTTGGGCTATAGTTTGGTGGCTACCCTGGTGAAAATAGGAGTTTGAGCGCTTATAAAGTACGTCTGGGATTTGGCTATAATTAGTCCAGTATTTGCTTCGGCCCGGATATTTTCCCGGCAGCCTGTCCATATAGCTGCGGTCAATTTTGAAATTCTCAAATTCCTTGGCTTTATCCGCAAGGTCGCTTTCGCATTTGGAGTTTACGATGGCTTCCCATATATAGTTGCCAAACGTCCCCATGTACTCTTTATTATAATTAGTAATTTCGCTGATTTCGGATTCAATCTCTGATTTTATCTGATCGACAATCCAATCGCTCAACTGGGCATGTGTGCACGTCGCTATAGACAGGCATACACAAGCGATAAGTTTACGCAGACTGTTCATAATATTATTGCGAGATAATCTCATAAGGATTTTTCAAGACCATTTACGATAGTGTTGGAATAGTTGGCGAAACTGTTGATTAACTGTTCCTGCACTCCCTCCATATATTTTTTGCGGGCATTGAACTCAGATTCAACAAGGTCGTCAACTGCCATCCAGTCGCCGATGCCCTGGGCTACGAGGCCTACAACACCACCAAAAAGCCATCCAAGTACGCTCGTGCCGGTTGAAATGTCTTCCCTATTCCGGATGTATCGCTCGCGTGCATCTGCTATTCCATTCAAAGGTGCAGAGGAAGCAGCGGAATATATACGGAATTCCGGAACTTTATAAGACATTTTGGAGTAACCGGAGTTGCCGGCCGCTTTATTGTACTCTTGACGTGCGGTATTTATCTGAGCGCAAAATTTATCAACTTCTCCCTGAATGCTTTCGCGGATGCTATTTGTCGGGAAACAGATGCCCACCAACCTTTGATATTGCTCGGCTGCGATATACGAATTGTCAGGAACGATGCCTATTTGAGCATACGCCTTGTTAAGTTCCTTGTGGCCATTGACAAAACAAGACCAGAGGTTATTTTCGATAATGAATTTGAGTCGTTCAAGCAGCTGTTTTTCAAGATTCTTATAATCAGAAGCATTCTTATGAAGAATGGAGGCAACCTCCTTGTCGCGAGTATCTATCTCGGATGCTATCTGCTGATGGTATTGTGAGGGAAGGTAGTCATCGAAATATACCAACTCTTTTAGAGATAGATTTTTGACGTTTGGCAAAAAGATTTCTCTTAGGTATGCGTCGCAGATACGTTTTCTTTCCGGGAATGCATAGGTGTAGGCCACAAATTCGGCGGCGTTGAAATTGCGCATTTCGTTAAGAATCACAACTTCCTTTCTATTAATAGCTTCGGCAATCATACGGGATATTACCCCGGAACTTGTGATGGGCGCCCATGATATAAGCTGCTCGTAGCTGTAATCATCAAAATTGTAGTCATTGCACAGGGCATCTATTACTGCTTTTTCGTTGTCTGCTGTGATATTCGCCGCAACAAGCATCTGCGGAATGTTCTGCCGGTAGATAGCTTGCTGTGCTTCCTTGGTGAGCGCTGCTATTGCGTCGATGGTCGCGAAGCAGAAAAAGGAGCTTAGGGCAATTGTACGAAAGAATTTCATCGGATAATAAATATCAGCCTTCGTGTATACTACTTGCCGTGGAAGCTCTGCCGAAGTCGGGCGGTTGTAGTTGGGGTAAACAAAAGGCGCGGAGCTTGATTCTTGCTCTCGTCCTCTTACTTCTACGTATCGCCAAACACGTGTATCAACAGAACGGAAGAAAATAATCACCCCACGCCGTTTTCGTGTATGGCTGCGGCGCAGGGTGGCTGAACCGAAACATATACGAATACAACAAAAGGGGCACTCTTCGCATTGTCCTTTGATACTCTGGTGAATTTGGCGATTTCAGAAGTAAAGAACTAAGCTTAAATGCCTTTTGTTCCATCGGATTTCTCCCCGATGGACGTGCAAATATAGCTATTTTTTGCGAGAGTGCCACAAAAAGGGTGATTATTTTCGCAAAAAAATATGAATTATTCGCGGGGCGAGTAACTCAAAAGAATCCGCCTCTGCATGGGCAGCGGCGTTGGCCTATGGCGTGCTGGCTTATTTGTGGGGCTGGATGGCGCGATATCCGGCTCGCATGACCCCACTCGGGCCTCGCCCTCGGGGGGCGCTCGCCGGATTGTGAGGGTGAGCGGCTGACCGCGGGGTGCGCTTCGCTTACCCCGCGGCTATGGCTCGGGACGCGCTCGCCGGCGCGTCGGATTCATGGCGGCTGCTGTGCGGACCATGCGGGGGTGGACGCTTTGAAAAGCGCCCATCTCGCTGATTTACGGCTATTTATATGATTTTCTGCGGCAACTATAGAACAAACATGCGGCGGGGACTGGGAGAGCGGGCCGGAGGTCCGCCCGCTGGTTAACCCCGTGCGACCCGCACGGGGTAGATAAAACCCATATAATCAGCCCCGGAGGGGGTGTCCCATCCTCAAGGGCGGGCAGGACAGCCCTTCCGGGGCTGTATCCGTTGATATTGCTACCCACGGGCGACCCGCCCGCGGTTAATCAAAGAGAGGGCCTCCGGCCCTTTCAACAGATAGGCAGGTCGTTCTCCACCATTTATGATGTAGGGCAACGCCCTATCGGGGTACTCTGCGCGAGTTTTTTCTAAAGGCAATGAATAGTCACGCGTGGGCAATATGGGGGCGGGGTGGTGCGTTATATTGGTGTATGGTCATATGGAATCCGTGGCATGGGTGCCACAAGGTGAGTGAGGGGTGCGAGCATTGCTACATGTATTTCCTCGACGGGAAGCGTGGGGTGGATACTTCGCGCGTGGTGCGCACTGCGGGTTTTGACCTGCCGGTGCGCCGCGACCGCCGCGGCAATTACCGCCTGCGCGGCGGGCAGCAGCTCTATGTGGGGCTGTCGACGGATTTCTTCGTGGAGGAGGCCGACGAGTGGCGGGCCGAGGCGTGGCGCATGATGCGCGAGCGCCGCGACGTGGCTTTCCGCCTGCTCACGAAACGGGCCGCCCGCATAGCCGGGTGCCTGCCACCCGACTGGGGCGACGGCTACGAGAATGTGATGCTGTCGGTGACCTGCGAGAACCAGCGGCGCGCCGACGAGCGCCTGCCGCTGCTGCTCGATGTGCCGGCGCGCCACAAGGGCTTCATGGCGGCGCCTTTCATAGGCCCGGTGGATGCGGAGCGCTATCTGGCCACGGGGCAGATTGAGGAGGTGATATGCGGCGGCGAGAACTACGTCGGCGCGCGGCCGTGCCGCTACGAGTGGGTGGAGGGGCTGGCGCAGCAGTGCGCGGCCCACGATGTGTCGTTCTGCTTCATGGAGACGGGCACGGTGTTTGAGAAGTCGGGCCGCCGCTACCACATTCCCTCGAAACGCGCGCAGAGCGAGCAGGCCCACAAGTCCGGTCTGAGCCGCTACTGCGGCAAGCCGGTGTTTGAGCTCTCGGCTCCGGCCGATGCTATTTTCGATGCCGATGGGTGTGCGGCGCCGTTTTTCCGCGAAGAGTGCGCCACGTGCGGCTCGCGGCCCGTGTGCAACGGCTGCTCGCGCTGCGGCAACTGCGACCGCCGCTGACCGCCGCATGGCGCTCGCCGTATTTCCGGTGCATAAGATAAAAAATAGACAATGATAAAGTCCAGTAGGGACGCTCCATGGAGCGTCCGGCGTCGACCGCGGCTATCTATGGTGCGCAAATCGTTGGATATTAAAATGTTACCTTGTTGCCTTGCCGGACGCTCCATGGAGCACTGCTGTCCCAAGAAAAAAATAACAGTTGTTTTTGGGGTCTCTCAGTCGCTCCTAAGGTAGCAAATTGTCAAAAC
>CAYUUN010000027.1:0-29425 GCA_964447895.1 uncultured Bacteroides sp.
CGAAGAGCAGCTCCGCAAGGCCGCCAAGAGCGCCGTGTGCAAGATCAACATCGACAGCGACAGCCGTCTGGCCATGACCGCTGCCGTTCGCAAGGTCTTCGCTGAAAAGCCCGCTGAGTTCGACCCCCGCAAGTATCTGGGTCCGGCCCGCGACAACATGGAGAAGCTCTACAAGCACAAGATCGTAGAGGTTCTCGGCAGCGCAGGCAAGGCTGAATAAGAATCCCTCCAGGTAATAAAAAAATCTCCGGCAGACTGTTTCCGGAGATTTTTTTATTGCTGTGTTGAGAAAAACTGGTCGGCCAGCGCGAGTGTTTCCGGTTTGCCTATGTCGAACCAATTATAACTGCCTTGCGGTTCGTAGCCGAAAATCGGGCAGGAAGTACACGAATCGATATAGAAATCCATGATTGAAAACCGTGCTGTGCCGCGTGAGTTGCACTCGGCTCCCGAGGCGATGCGAGCATCGTTGTAGCGGCGGAGCGCAGGTAATAATGCCGGCGAAAAAACATGCACGCCTCCGAATGCCCGGCGCTTCAGCTGTGCGGCCACGTCCAGCCCTGCCGGTTTCACCTGCCCGGTAGTGATATTTGTCCAGCCGCGCATTCTGCGGCCATCGTCGAGAAGAAGATAGCGCGAGGTCTTGCGCTCGGCCACGAGAAGCATACTACCCTCCGGAGCCGTGTTGCTGAACGATTCAGTCATCTGCTCCAGACTGAAATCCGTGAGGATATCGGCGTTGTGAATGATGAAGGGGCCGTCGGGCTCAAGAAGGGGCATAGCTTCGAGTATGCCCCCGCCTGTTTCCAGCAGCAGCTCCTTTTCGTGACTCACTTTCACGGTCATAGCCAGTTCGTCGGCAGCCGCTTTCAGAAACTCAATGATTTGTTCGGCAAAGTGATGGACGTTGACAACGACCTCCGTCACACCGGCGCTCTTTAACCGCCTGAGCACGTGCATGAGCATGGGCGATCCCCCCACTTCTACAAGCGCTTTGGGGTGATTTCGGGTGTATTCCCCAAGACGTGTCCCCAGTCCTGCCGCAAAGACTAAAGCCTTCATCGTCGTGCGGGGAATGTCTGCTCTATCTGCTGCTCGCGATGCACGAGTTCGACTTTGACACCGAACTTATTGCTTATGTGCTCGGCCATGTGCTGCGCGCTGTAGACAGAACGGTGTCGGCCGCCCGTGCAACCGAAGCAAACCATGAGATTGGTAAATCCGCGTTCTATATACCGGGCCACGGAAGCATCCACCAGCTCATAGCAGTTGTCGAGAAAGCGGGTGATTTCACCGTCGGTCTCAAGAAATTCTATTACATTGGAATCGAGACCGGTGAACGGTTTGTAGCGCTCATATTTACCGGGGTTGTTCACCGCGCGGCAATCGAAGACGAATCCTCCGCCGTTGCCGGAATTGTCGTTGGGAATACCGGTCTTGTAGGCAAAACTCATAACCTTCACCGTGAGGGCGCGCTTGTCGGCCTCGCTGGAAAATTGCTTGAGTTCGCACAATTCCTGAAGAACAGACGTGAGGTAAGGATACTCCTTAAAGGGTGTGCGCAGCAACTCGCGCAGGTTCGCAACCGCAAACGGCACGCTCTGCATGAAGTGTGGCTTCTTTTCAAAATATCCTCTGAAACCATAGGCGCCAAGTACCTGCAATGTCCTGAAAAGAACGAAGTGACGAAGTTGCTCCATGAAGTAGGCCTCGTCGACAGGCACATAGCGACGCAGGGAATCTATGTATTCCTTTATGAGTTCCTCGCGCAGGGAGTCCGGGAAGTTGGCCTTGGCCTGCCACAGAAACGAAGCTACGTCGTAGAAGTATGGCCCCTTTCTGCCACCCTGAAAATCAATGAAATAGGGTTTGTTGTCGACGAGCATCACATTGCGCGACTGAAAGTCGCGATACATGAACGTGCTGCTCATCGAGCGCATCAGCACCTCAGCCATGGCCTGAAAATCGTCTTCAAGACGGTCTTCCGAAAATTCCAGTCCGGTAGCCTTAAGGAAACAATACTTGAAATAGTTGAGATCCCAGAGCACGGAACGGGTGTCGAACTGCGGCAACGGATAGCACTTGCTGAAATCGAGGCCCACGGCGCCATTGAACTGGAGGTCGGGCAGCAAGCGGATAGTGGCCGCGAGAAGGCTTTTTTCTTCTGCTGAAAACGAGCGCGTGAGGCGTCCCTTTTCAACGGCATTGAAGAGGATGGAGTCTCCGAGGTCGGATTGCAGGTAGGCCATACTGTCCGGCGACACTGCCACCACTTCGGGCACAGGCAGTCCGCGCTGTCCGAAATGCCTGGCGAGTTCGATAAACGCCTCATTTTCTTCGCGGCTCGTGCCCAGGACGCCCACCAGCGAACGAACGCCGTTCAGACGGTAGTATCTTCTGTTGGAGCCGGACGCGGCAAGTCCGTCGATGCTTTCCGGGTCTTGGCCCGTGGCATCCCGGTAGAGCTGTTTAAGTGTATTTATATCCATTGCGGTGCTTTATTTCTTAATGGCCGTATTCCGAAAGGAATTTTATGCGCACGAGCCTGATTTCATCCTCGCTATAGTCGGGGCATAGTTCGGCATACGCTTCCTTGAGATCGTCGCTCTGACACTCGCGGAAGAAATCGCTGATTTCCTCCTGTTCTTCCTCGTCGAGAATCTCATCTATGAAATAGCTGATGTTGACTTTGTTGCCGGCATTCACGATGGCCTCGATATTGTCAAGCAACTGGCTGAATTCGAGTCCGTTGAAGGATGCCACTTCCCTGAGGTCTATCTTTCGGTCGATGCTCTTGATGATGGATATCTTGAGATTGCCCGGCATGGGCACCTTGCGCACACGCAGGTCCTCGGGGCGCTCTATTTCGTTTTCCTCGACGTAGGTTTTGATAACCCGCAGAAATTCCTCGCCATAACGCTTGGCTTTGCCGGCGCCCACGCCGGGGATATTCTGCAGTTCCTCCAGGGTGATGGGATACGTTGTGGCCATAGCCTCGAGCGACGGTTCCTGGAAGATCACGAAAGGCGGCAGGTCGAGTTTGGCCGCAGTTTTCTTTCGCAACGACACGAGAATCGCATACAGCTCGGGGTCGGCCGCGCAACCGCTTCCGGCCTTGGCCTCTTCCTCTTCTTCATCGTCGAAATCGTTGTCTTCCACGATTTTGAACGACTTCGGGTGCTCCATGTAGTCCCTACCCTCGGGAGTTATGCGCAGCAGGCCGTAGTTTTCAATATCCTTTTCTATATATCCGGCCAGGATGGCCTGGCGCAGCACAGCGTTTATGTGCCTTGCATCCTCGCTTTGAAGTATGCCGTACACATCGAGCTGGTCGTGCTCGTAATCGCGAATCTTAGCGTTGGCATGGCCTCTGACCACATCTACGATATAGTCGGCCTTGAATTTTTCCTTTAAGGCGGCTATCGTATCGAGAACCGCCAAGAGATCATCTTTTGCTTCCACTTTTTTCTTGATATCACGACAGTTGTCGCAATTTCCACAATTATCGCTTTCAAATTCCTCGCCGAAATAGTGAAGTATGCTCTTGCGGCGGCACACCGATGATTCTGCATAAGCAGCAGTCTCAAGCAGCAGTTGCTTTCCTATCTCCTGCTCGTTGAGAGGTTTACCCTGCATGAATTTCTCCATTTTCTGGAGGTCCTTGTAGGCATAGAACGTGAGGCAGTAGCCCTCGCCGCCGTCACGGCCCGCGCGGCCGGTCTCCTGGTAGTATCCTTCAAGGCTTTTGGGCATGTCGTAGTGGATCACGTAGCGCACATCCGGCTTGTCTATGCCCATTCCGAACGCGATCGTGGCCACGATGACATCAACCCGCTCCATCAGGAAGGCGTCCTGATTGGCCGAACGCGTCGCGCTGTCCATTCCGGCGTGATAAGGTAGTGCCGGAATGTTGTTGACTTTCAGGAATTCAGCCAGTTCTTCCACCTTCTTCCTGCTCAGGCAGTATATGATCCCGCTCTTGCCGCGGCGCTGGCTTATGAAGCGTATGATGTCGCGGTCTATATTCTTCGTTTTGGGTCGCACCTCGTAAAAAAGATTGGTGCGGTTGAACGACGATTTGAACAGCGACGCATCGGACATTCCGAGATTCTTCTGGATGTCGTGCTGCACCTTGGGGGTAGCTGCTGCCGTGAGCGCGATGATGGGCCTCACGCCTATCTCGTTGACGATGGGCCGGATGCGGCGGTATTCAGGCCGGAAGTCGTGTCCCCACTCAGATATGCAATGAGCCTCGTCTATGGCGTAAAACGACACCTTTATCTGCTTGAGGAAATCAATGTTGTCTTCCTTCGTGAGCGACTCCGGGGCGACGTACAGCAATTTTGTCTTGCCCGAAAGGACGTCGGATTTCACCTGGTCGATGGCTGCCCTGTTGAGTGACGAATTCAAAAAGTGGGCCACGGAATCGCTTTCAGAAAATCCGCGCATAGCGTCCACCTGGTTCTTCATCAGGGCTATCAGGGGAGAAACCACTATTGCCGTGCCCGGCATCATCATGGCGGGCAACTGGTAGCACAACGATTTGCCTCCGCCGGTGGGCATCAGCACAAAAGTGTCATGACCTTCAAGCAGATTGTTGATTATCGCCTGCTGGTTGCCTTTGAATCGGCTGAATCCGAAGTAGCGTTTCAAGGCATCGTAGAGTGAGAGGGGAGCTGCCATTGCAATGTGGGGAACCTGTTAATTTGAAAGCTTATGTAATGAATGAGTTTTGGTTAAGTTATTTAGCCTGTGCCTCGAAATGCGCGGCTTCCACATGGGCTTTTGCATAATCTCGGGTGACGGTGTACTCCTTCACTCCACTGCCGGGCACTTCAAACATGGCGTCGACCATGATGGTTTCCACGATGCTGCGCAGGCCGCGAGCGCCCAGTTTGAACTCTACGGCCTTGTCGACGATGTAGTCCAGGCAGTCGGGCGCGAAGGTGAGCTTCACGCCATCCATGGCGAAGAGTTTCTCGTACTGGCGCGTGATGGCATTCCGGGGCTCCGTGAGCACACGTAGCAGCGCATCGCGGTCGAGGCTCTCCAGATGGGTTATTATGGGCAGTCGGCCAATGATTTCCGGGATAAGGCCATAGCTCTTAAGGTCTTGCGGCGCAACGTACTTGATGTATTCATCCGGGCGGATGCGGCGCACCTTGTTGCCCGACGAATAGCCCACCACGTGGGAATTCATGCGACGGGCCACTTGCTGCTCGATGCCTTCAAACGCGCCACCGCAGATGAACAGGATGTTCTTCGTGTCGACAGCAATCATTTTCTGTTCGGGATGCTTGCGGCCACCTTGCGGCGGAACGAGTACGACCGAACCTTCAAGCAGTTTGAGCAAGCCCTGCTGTACACCCTCGCCGCTGACATCACGTGTGATGGACGGATTATCGCCCTTACGGCCTATTTTGTCTATTTCGTCGATGAAAACTATGCCGCGTTGCGCGCGGTCCACATCGTAGTCGGCAGCCTGGAGCAGGCGGGTGAGCAGGCTCTCGATGTCTTCGCCCACATAGCCGGCCTGGGTGAGCACGGTGGCGTCGACGATCGTGAAGGGCACGTCCAGCAGACGGGCTATAGTTTTGGCCAGGAGAGTCTTGCCCGTGCCGGTGGGACCTACGAGAATGACGTTGCTTTTTTCAATGTCTACATCGTCGTCGGAGTCGGGCTGCAGCAGGCGTTTGTAGTGGTTGTACACCGCAACCGACAGATAGCGCTTGGCTTCCTCCTGTCCTATCACGTATTGGTCGAGAAACTCCTTGATTTCCTTGGGCCTGGGTACTTCCGACAGTTCGGCATCCATCGGTTTTCCGGTGGCTGCGGCATTGTTCTCGCTGTCCTCCACCATGTGGTGGATGGCCTCGACGCAGTCGACACACACGGCGGTATCGCCCGCGGGCGAGGGCACCAGGGTGGCGCCCACTGCCTGCGTGCGCCCGCAGAACATGCAGCTTAAAGTCTTTCTGCGAACCATCAGCGCTGGGTCTTAACGAGGATATTGTCTATCATGCCGTATTCCAGGGCCTCCTTGGCCGTCATCCAGTAGTCGCGGTCGGAGTCGCGCTCCACTTTTTCGATGGGCTGACCGCTGTGGTCGGCTATGATGGAATAGAGCTCGTGCTTGAGTTTGAGAATCTCGCGGGCGGTGATTTCGATGTCGCTCGCCTGTCCCTGGGCGCCGCCCATGGGCTGGTGAATCATCACGCGGGAATGGGGCAGCGCAAATCTCTTGCCCTTTTCGCCGGCAACCAGGAGAACGGCAGCCATAGAAGCGGCCATGCCGGTGCAGATGGTCGACACGTCGCTCTGGATATACTGCATGGTGTCGTAGATGCCTAAGCCGGCATAAACGCTGCCGCCGGGCGAATTGATGTAGATGCTCACGTCCTTACCGGGGTCGGCGCTGTCGAGGAAGAGCAACTGGGCCTGCACGACGTTTGCGGAATAGTCATTTACGTCGGTGCCCAGAAAAATGATGCGGTCCATCATCAGACGCGAGAACACATCCATTTGGGCTACATTGAGCTGACGCTCTTCTATGATAGTGGGAGATATATAGCTGGATTTGATAGCCTGCGAGGTGGCCGAGGTGTACTGGTCGAGCGCGAGGCCATTCATGCCGAGGTGGTGCACGGCGAAATTTCTGAATTCGTTTTTATTGTTCATATCCTATTGGTAATAAGTTCTGTGTTGTTTCCGTATTCAAAGTTAATAAATTTTTCTTCAAAAAACAACTATGCGCGCCGTTTTTTATGATTTTTTGATTAGCGGAGCGCATGGCAGTGCTTAGAAATTTGTTCCACAGAAGGCTCTAAAGAAAAAAATCGCCCCCGTTTTGAAGCGGGGGCGACCTCTATGATTGTAAGACTTACGGACCTTATTCGGCGTCTACGGTTTTGTTGTGCTCGGCAACGATGGCCTTGAACTCGTCGAGCGACACTTCCTTGTCCTCGCGGGTGATTTCCTGGCCCACCTGGTAGTACATCTTGCCGCCGCGCACGTCGTCGTAGATGCGTTCGCGGTAGTCGTTGTTGGAGAGGATGCGCTTTGCAGTGTCGGCGATGGTCTCGTCGTCGAGGTTGTACATGCCGTACTGTGCGAACTGCTGGCGGGCGATGGCGGTGGCGCGGGCAAGAAGGTCGGCCTCCTCAACTTTCACGTTGAGGGCGCGGCACACTGCGTCGCTGATGAGCTGCCACTTCAGGCCGGGAATCATCTCCTCCATGCGCTGGTCTATGTTCTCGTCGTTGAACTCTTCGGGGTTGTTGGCCTTGAGGATGCGCTTGAGGGTGTCGAGGGGAAGCTTGATGTCGCCGTATTTCTCCTCGAGATACTTGCGCACGCTTTCGCTGAAGAGAGCCTCGGAATTGGGGCGGAGCTGGCCGGCAATCATGTTGCGCAAAGCCTGCTTGTATTCTTCTTCGTTGTGCACCTTGTCGGGACCGAACACGTTTTTGTAGAAATCTTCACCGAGTTCGGCAGGACGTGCAACGATGATCTCGGAGATGGCCATCTCGAAGTCGTCTTTCACATTTGCGGCTGCTTCTTTGTCGATGTGGAGCATGGAGGCCACTTCGGCAAGGTTGCCTTCGCCTGCGGTTGCGGCGGGATTGAAGCGAACCTTGTCGCCCACTTTTTTACCCATGAAGAGCTCGGCCTGCTGCTTGTCGGCAAAGGTGAAGGGAGCCACAATGCCGTCGAGCACCTGGATGGAGTCTTCGGTGGTGAGCACGTTGCCTTCGGCATCGAGCTGCATTATGGTACCTTTTACGAGTGCTTTTGCGTCTACTTCCTCGCCGGGCACCTGGGCGCCGAACTGCTCGCGCAGGTTCTTGTCCTGCTCCTCTACGAGCTTGTCGTCTACGGCGATGGTATAGAAGGGAAGCTTCACGTCCTTGTCGAGCTTGACGTCGATTTCGGGAGCCAGGGCAATTTCGTATTCAAAGGTGTAGTCCTTGTCGGCCATGTTTATTTCGGTAACATTCAGCGCGAGGGGGTTGCCCAGAGCGTGGATGTTTTCCTTTTCGATGAAGTCGTACACTGCCTTCGCTGCTTCGCGGTTGATGATGTCGCTCTTCACCTCGCGGCCGAAGCGGCGGCTGAGCTGGTCGAGGGATATGTGGCCTTTGCGGAAGCCGGGAATAGCATGTGTCTTACCGATGCGCTTGAGCTCGGCGTTCACTTTGTCTTTGTAGTCTGCCTCGTCGATCTTGACAACGATTTTTGCCGAAGTATCGGTCAGGGGCTCCTTATAAATATTCATAATATAAATAGTAATGTTGTTTCGTGTTTTGTCATACGGAATGCAAAGTTACGCAATTTTCTTGATTCAACGCATTCAAGCGCCGAAATTTTAGTAACTTTGCCTCAACATTCGCGTTTTTAAATTTTATTATGAATCGAAGGCTCTTCCGTTTCAAGCAATTCTCCATGACCGATGCGCGCTGCGGGATGCGCATAGGCACCGATGGCGTGCTTCTTGGAGCCTGGGCGTCGGACACACCCGCAGCTTTGCACACGGTTCTCGATGTGGGGTGTGGATGCGGATTGATTGCCCTTATGATGGCGCAGCGATGTCCCGCGGCCCATGTCGTGGCGCTTGACTGCGAACCGGGAGCCCTGGCCGATGCCGCCGAGAATTTTGCAACATCGCCATGGCATGACCGTCTGACGCTCTCGGGCTGCGCTTTCGAGAATTTTACTTCCGACATGCGTTTCGATATGGTTGTGAGCAACCCTCCTTTCTATACTGAGGCGTTGCACAGCCCTGATGCAACCAGGTCGGTTGCCCGCCACGAGGGCACCCTATCGTTCGAGGCACTGGCAACAAGGGCCCGGGAACTTCTTGCTCCGGCCGGACGCCTGGCGGTGATACTGCCTGCCGATGCCGACGACCGTGTGCTCTCCACGGCATGTATCAATCGCCTGTATCCTGTGCGCCGCTGCCGCGTGCGCACTCGTCACAATCTGCCCTACATCCGCACGATGTGGGAATTCTCGCTGTCGGATGGCCCTTGCGAGGAGACGGTGCTCACCATCCGCGACGATGCCGGCGAATACTCGAGCCAATACACCCTGCTTACCCACCAGTTTCATATATTCATGTAATGACTACCCTACCCGATTTGCGCCCTGACCAACTGCTGCTTACGCGCCGCAGCCGCATCGTATTGTTTATTTGCCTGGCAGTGCTCGGTTATATCCTTACCGGACTGTTCACTTCGCTGCTGATGTATAAATTCGGCCTGTCGGTAAGAGCATTGCGCATAGCTGCCGTAGCTCAGGATATTCTTGCCCTCGTCGCTCCGGCGGTAATTACGGCCGTTATGGTCACCCGTCTGCCGGCCCAGCTCCTGGAGCTGCGCGGCGGACTGAGGATCTCGCAGATTCTGTTAGGCCTCAGTGTGATATTCGTTTCTGTTCCGGCGATGAATTGGGTAATCCAGCTTAATGAGTCAATCAGTTTTACCGGTTCGCTGTCGCCCATTGTCGATTGGCTGCGAAGCATGGAGGACAATGCGAATGCAATGATTGGAATCCTTCAAGGCAATGGCACCTTGGCCGATTTGTTTGTCAACATACTGATTCTGGGAGTAGGCGCCGGAATATCCGAGGAGCTGTTTTTCCGCGGCGCGTTGCAGCGTCTGCTGTCGCTGGGCGGCATGAAGGCACATAGCGCAATCTGGGTTTCGGCCATCATTTTCAGCGCCGTTCACATGCAGTTCTTCGGTTTTGTGCCCCGCATGCTGCTGGGTGCCTACTTCGGCTATCTGCTGCTATGGAGCCGCTCGATCTGGTTGCCGGCCGCGGCCCACGCTTTCAACAACACGCTGTACGTGATAGCGCAATGGTACTACTTGCGCAACGGCGAGCCGGCTCTTAATGTAAACAATGTGGGCCTTGACGGCACCTGGCCTCTCGCAGTCGTCAGCGTCGCAGCCACCGCCGCCATCATTTATATAATGGCAAAACGCAGTAGCGCGGTGTCACTGAGTGGTTTGAAAAAATATTAGAGCTGCTTGCGGCGGAAGACGAAATTGCGGCCGAGGTATTTTTCGCGTACCACGGGATTGTCCGACAGTTCTTCCGAGGTGCCTTGAAAGAGTATACGGCCATCGAAAAGCAGATAGGCTCTGTCGGTGATACTGAGAGTCTCGGGTGCGTTGTGGTCGGTGATGAGAATACCTATATTCTTCTCTTTCAGCTTATAGACGATGCCCTGGATGTCTTCCACGGCAATGGGGTCGACGCCGGCGAAAGGTTCGTCGAGCATTATGAACTTAGGGTCGATGGCCAGGCAGCGGGCTATCTCCGTGCGCCGGCGTTCGCCGCCGCTCAACTGGTCGCCGAGATTGTGGCGCACTTTTTCCAGACGGAATTCGGCGAGCAAGCTTTCGAGTATTTCCCGCTGCTCTTCGCGGGTGTGATGCGTCATCTGAAGCACGGCGCGGATGTTGTCCTCCACACTCAGTTTGCGGAACACAGAAGGCTCCTGGGCAAGGTAGCCTATGCCGTTCTGCGCGCGCTTGTACACGGGAAATTTCGTTATGTTCTGATTGTCAAGAAAGATACGGCCCTCGTTGGGCTGAATGAGCCCGACGGTCATATAGAACGTGGTGGTTTTTCCTGCGCCGTTAGGACCGAGAAGACCCACAATCTCTCCTTGTTTCACCTCGATGCTCACATGGTTGACCACCGTGCGCTTTCCGTACTTTTTCACCAGATTGTCGGTGCGGAGCACCATGTCGGCGCTTTCTGTCGCGATGTCGTCAACGGGCTCAACAGGCGTTTCCCCGGAGTTGCTTTCAAAGAAATCCGGGGTGGGCACGTCCCGCTGGTCCTGCGGGATGCTGTCGCGGTCGAAATGAAATGAAATACCCATCACTGCCTGCGGAGGCGACTTTGGATGTAATCTGTAAGCAGTCCTATAGCCACAGTGTTGCTGCCTCCCTGGGGAACGATAAGGTCGGCGAAGCGCTTGCAGGGTTCGATATGCTGCAGGTGCATGGGCTTGAGGATGTCCTGGTAGCGGTCGATTACCATCTGGGGTGTGCGGCCGCGTTCTATGCAATCACGGGCAATCACGCGGATAAGGCGGTCGTCAGCATCGGCATCGACGAAGACTTTCACATCGAGCATATCGCGCAGCTCGGGGTCGGTGAGCACCAGAATACCTTCGACAATCACAACGTCGCGCGGCTCCACCGGCACGGTTTCGGCCTGACGGGTGCACGACAGATAACTATAGGTGGGCATCTGGATGGTTTTGCCCTGCTTGAGGTCGTGGAGATGGCTCACAAGAAGAGGCCACTCTATCGCATCGGGTTCGTCGAAGTTGATTTTGCTGCGGAGCTCCGGCGGAATGTGACTCGAATCCTTATAGTAGGAATCCTGACGGAGAACCGCTACCTCGCCTTGCGACAGGGAGTTGATAATCTTGTTTACTACGGTGGTCTTGCCACTGCCGGTGCCTCCGGCTATACCGATTATTATCATTCTTGTGTGGGTTTTATACCGCGAATTTAGTAATTTTCTTTTGTATGGCCAAAAAAGATGAGTAACTTTGCAATAGTTATGAATTTTATGCCGGGTCTCACAATAGTTATTCCCGTGCGCGACAGAGCGCGGATTGTCGGTCGCACCCTCGACAGTGTGGCGGCGCAGACTCTGCGCCCGCTACGGGTGGTGCTGGTGGATAATGGTTCTACCGACGGCACCCGGGATGTCCTCGATGCATGGTCGCGCGATGTGGCGGCTAAGGGCATTGATGCTATGGTTGTCATTGAGGATACTCCCGGTGGCACTGTGGCAAGGAATCGCGGTATCCGTGAAGTGACAACAGAATGGACCATGTTTTTCGATTCCGACGACACGATGGAGCCCGAGCATTGTAGCAGAGCGATGGACCACGCGGCCGGCGCGGACATCGTGGGCTGGAGCGTGAGATACCACGCCCTGGATGGTTCTGTGTCGGTCAAACCGTTTTACGACACCGATATGCAGTATCATTCCCTGATGCACGGGTCGATGGCCACCCAGCGCTATATGGCTCGCACATCGCTTTTCATTGCAGCCGGCGCGTGGAACAACAGGATTAAAGGATGGAACGATATTGAGCTCGGCAGCAGGCTTATTGCGCTGAATCCGCGTGTATGCCGTGTTGAGGGTGCGCCCACAGTTGATGTGTGGGCCACTGAAGAGTCCATCACCGGCCGCAGGTTTTCCGACCACGTGGAGCAGTACCAACTTTCTCTCGAAGCTATCGAAGGCACGCTGGGCCCGGAAAGAGGACGCCTGTTCACGGATCTGAAACGCGCCATTCTCGCTGCCGATTGCCGCAGGGAAGGCGCGCACATGTTCGACAGTATTCTGGGCACCCGGTTGGCCGCGCATGGCCTGAAAAACAGATTGCTGCTCAGACTGGCTTATTATTACCGTATGTTGGGTGGCCGCGGTGCTGCCCGTTTGTTCCGGCCGTTGCTATGAAGGTATCCGTAATAGTGTTGTGCTACAACAGCGAAAAAACGGTGGGGCGCGCTCTCGATAGCCTCATGCGCCAGCATTGCGATTTCGATTGGGAAATAGTTGTGGGCGACGACGGCTCCACCGATGGTACCCGCGAAGTGGTTAGAACGTATGCCAGCCAGGCCCCTGCTGGACGTTTTCGCTTGCTTTTCTCAGAAGAAAACCGCGGAGTGCAAGCCAATTATTATGATTGCCTCGAGGCAGCCTCCGGCGAGTACATAGCGGACTGTGCGGCTGATGATGCGTGGCAGGGCTCCGACCGCCTCCAGGCATTCGTGGACGCTCTGGATTCACACCCCGAGGCTTCATGGGCGTTCTCGGACTGGACTGAGGTCTACTTAGGCGGCAAAGGCAGCTGCGCGCGTCGCCCCGCTATCGCGCGCGATGTGGCACCTGGAGATATGCTGCTGCCGGTTCTTGCTGCTCGTGCTGTTCCCGCGGTGCATCTCAGCGCAGCCGTGTTTAGAAAACAGGCACTGATGCCTGAATATCTTGAACATCGAGACGATTTGTTTAGAAACAAGGACTTCGGATGTGAGGACTTTCAAGTTGTGGCAACACTGGCGGCATGCGGCAGTGGCATCTATATCCCGAGGTCTACACTATTTTACAGTGTTGGAGGCGAGTCTATTACGTCGGTTAAGTCGCCCTCCCGAGCTGCACGCTTTGCGATGAGCACATTGAAACTCAGGGCCATACTTGCCCGTAACTATGGTATGATTACCAACAGGCAGGTTGCTTCAGCGCTATCAGAAAAATATCATTTTGCGTTGTCTCAAGCTATTTTAAGCGACGACAAGCTACTGATCGACGAAGTGGTGAATACAGGGAAGTTGCTGCCGGAGAAACAGCTGCGCACCCTACTCTTGCAACTCGTGCTTCGTCTCCCCGGAGGACGCAGATTTGTGCGGTTTTTTAAGAACTTAAAGGCTCGGTAAATGTTGTAAATACATGGACAACACAAATTCTACACCGACAACCGACCTCACAGCGGCATCTTCATCACGACACAAAAGTATCGTAGGAAATATATCTATTTTAGTGGCCAAGACATTTTCGGGCCTAAACGAAAATGCTTTGAAATACCTTCTCCCTCGCTGGATGAACGCATCGTCCGGCGTGGTGCTACGACTGGTATTCGGTTCGCTTTTCTTCTGGGTGCTGGGATGGGTGAAGCCGGACAAGACTGAAAACGTGACAGCGCGCGACCGCGTGCTCCTGCTTATAACCGGCGCCGTGGTGGTGTTCGGCTACATGTACACCTTGCTCATGGGTTTGACCTACACCACCCCGGTATCTTCTTCGATTTTCCTGGGGCTCCAGGCATCGTGCGTTTATCTTATATGCCTTGTACTGAAGACCGACAAGTTTTCCTGGGGCCGCGTGTCCGGAATACTCCTGGGAATAGCCGGTGCGCTTACGATAGTGCTTACTCAGAAGCACAGCGATGTGGCCAGCGATCCTATGCTCGGCAATATGTTCTGCCTGGCATCGACCGTGCTGTTCAGCATCTATCTGATTGTTGAGAAAAAGTTCCTCAAGAGGCTGAGCAACGCCACCGTGAGCAAATATACATTTTCGGGCGGTTTCGTCATGGCTGCAATTGTGGTGGCGCTCACCGGCAAATGGATGGCTCCCGTGCTGTCGCTCAATGTTTTTTCTGCACCTTTCCTCGCGCTCGCTTTCGTACTGATTTTTCCTACCGCGCTCAGCTACCTGCTCACGGATGTGGCATTGAAAAACCTGCCCGCTACGGTGGTGGCTCTGTACTCCAACTGGATTCTTATCGTAGCTGCCATCGTGAGCTATGCCACAGGTCAGGACCATTTCTCCTGGTGGCAGATGCTCAGCATCGTCCTGATTATCGGCAGTGTATTCCTTGTGGAGAGAGCCGAGGTCAAGAATCGCGCCTGATTATCCTCACAAAGCTCTCCGGGAGCACAACATTATACAGCTTTAGCGCCTCTGCAAACAGGGGCGCTATTTCTTCGTCGGTAAAACCGGCTATACCGCAGCCAATACGTGTCACCAGAAATGTGGTCTGGTCCCACTCGCGGGCCAGTTCTATGAACTCGTCCACGTAGGGCTTTATCGTCTCTATGCCTCCCTGCATCGTGGGAATGGCATAGCTTTGTCCTTGCAACCCCACGCCCTGTCCCATCACGGCACCGAAACGTTCGCGGGCCACGCGCGCGGCGCCACCGGCATGAATCCCGGCAAGGTTGCTGCCGAATACGAAAATCTCGTCCTCGCCGAGCTCGGTTATGTTCTCGGGCGTATATCTAAGCTTGTCCATATTGTATAAAAACGGCAGACGGCCGTATTGTTGGCGTCTGCCGTAAAATTCAGTTATTGTTTATCTTCGTTTTCGTCGTCCTGTGTTTTCACCGGAAGCTCGGAGCTTTCATCGCCCTCGGTGATCTCGGGCACATCGGCCGGGAAAGGCGGAGGGGTGATATCCTCGGCTTCAACGTCCTCGGCTTTGTCGCGCGCAGCAAGAATCTCATCGGTGCGCGACACCCAGGGACGTTTGCCGAAAATCTGCTCGACATCGTCGGTGAAGATCACTTCGCGCTTTATCAGCACGTCGGCAAGGTCGCCGTGGCCCTTTGCATGGTCCTTAAGAATCTGTTTGGCACGCTCGTATTGCTCGGCAATGATGCGGCTCACTTCTTCATCTATTATGCGGGCTCGCTCGTCGCTATAAGGCTTGGAGAAACCGTAGTCCTGACCGGTAGAGTCGTAGTAGCACAGGTTGGGCAGTCGCTCGCTCATGCCGTAGTAGACCACCATGGCATAGGCCTGCTTGGTGACGCGTTCGAGGTCGTTTGCGGCGCCGGTGGATATGCGGCCCAGGAAGAGCTCCTCGGCTGCGCGGCCGCCCAGCGTGGCACACATCTCGTCGAGCAGCGCTTCGGCCGGCGTGATCTGGCGTTCTTCGGGCAGATACCATGCCGCTCCCAGGGCTTTGCCGCGGGGCACTATCGTCACTTTCACGAGAGGATTGGCGTAGCGCAGGTGCCACGACACTGTGGCATGACCGGCCTCGTGGATGGCTATGGCGCGTTTTTCCTCGTCGGTGGTTATCTTGTTGCGCTTTTCGAGGCCACCGATAATTCTGTCGACTGCGGCGATGAAATCTTCTTTGCCCACGGCCGTCTTGTTGTGTCGGGCGGCGATAAGGGCGGCTTCGTTGCACACGTTGGCTATGTCGGCACCGCTGAATCCCGGAGTCTGGCGTGCAAGCAGCTCCACGTCGAGGTCGCCCTCGAGCTGGATGTTGCGCAGGTGCACCTTGAACACAGCCACACGGTCGCTCAGGTCGGGAAGGTCAACATATATCTGACGGTCGAAACGTCCGGCACGGAGAAGCGCCTTGTCGAGTACGTCCACGCGGTTGGTAGCTGCAAGTATTATCACGCCGCTGTTGCCTCCGAAACCATCCATTTCGGTGAGGAGCTGGTTGAGGGTGTTCTCGCGTTCGTCGTTGCCGCCCATGCTGTTGCCGCGGCCACGCGCACGGCCCACGGCATCAATTTCATCGATGAAAACGATGCAGGGTGCCTTTTCCTTGGCCTGGCGGAAGAGGTCGCGCACGCGGCTCGCGCCCACGCCCACAAACATTTCAACGAAATCCGAGCCGCTCATGCTGAAGAACGGAACATTGGCCTCGCCGGCCACGGCTTTGGCAAGCAGTGTCTTACCGGTTCCGGGAGGGCCCACCAAGAGCGCGCCCTTGGGTATTTTGGCACCAAGGTCGGTGTAGCGCTGGGGGTTCTTGAGGAATTCTACAATCTCCTCGATCTCGGTCTTTGCTTCAGTGAGGCCGGCAACGTCTTTAAACGTCACTTTCACAGCGTTGTCTTTGTCGAACAGCATGGCCTTGCTTTTGCCCACGCTGAAAATACCGCCGCCACCGCCGGGACCGGCCCCGCCGCTGCCCATGCGGCGCATGAGCCAGAACCAGAAAGCTATGAGCAGGATAACGGGTCCGAACGACCACAGAAGCGAGTTCCACGAGTTGGTGCGCTGGTATTTGACTTCGCCGGTAAAGGCACCCATGGCACGCCACTCGTCGATTTTTGTGTCGAACTTATCGGCGGAGGGTATGTCGGCCACCACTTTGGCTACGATGCCGCGGGTACCGGGAGTGTACTGCTCCACAGGGAAAAGCTGGTGGGCGAGCGAGTCGGTGAGATAACCTTCGGCCTGCCGCTTGTCGGTGTAGACGATAATCTTACTTATGCCATGATCGCGCACTACATACTGCTCGAAGTCGCTGTAGCTCACGTCTTTGGTGATGTCGTTCTCGTCGAGAAACCACACACCGGCTATAAAAAGAAGCACGATGGCATACATCCAGTAGAAACTGAATTTCATGCCGGGGACTTTCCCCTTTTTGTTTTTATTGTTGAAAGGTGTTGCCATTAGTCAAGGTCGGGTATATCGGTGATGATGGCGTCGCTCCACAGCTCCTCGAGGCAGTAGCGCCGGCGCGCTTCGGGCACAAAAATATGCACCATCACGTCGCCATAGTCCACAACTATCCATTCGCTGTTGGCATATCCATCGTAATTATAGGGCTTGATGTCGCCGTTGCGCTGCACATAGTCACGCACGCTGTCGGCTATGGCACCCACCTGTGTGGGGCTTGTGCCCTCAGCAATAATGAATTTGGCAACGGGTGCAGCCTCAATGGCTGTCATGTCAACGACTGTGATGTTGTGTCCCTTACGGTCCTGGACGCCTTCGGTGATGAGTTCTTCTATTGTTTTATTAGGCATTTAACTGTATTTTAATGCAAAAGTAATGATTTTTCTTTAAAACACGCTCTTTATTATTAATGTTTATGCAAAAAGCGTGCCCGAAGCTCTTATTCATAGCGCATGGTGCGCGCCGGGTCTACACCGGCAGCGACACGCGACGGGAGTGCAAGAATCAGCCACGCGGCCACAAGGATGCCTGCGTTCAGAATTATGAGATGAACCCAGTTGATGCTCACCGGCACGTGGTCGAGATAGTACATTTCAGCATCAAGTGGCACTACCGACGTGGTTTTCTGGATGATAAGCAGAGACAGACCAATGATATTCCCTATAATCATTCCCCGCACCACGAGCCGCATTGAAGCGGCTACAAATATCGAACGCACTGTGGCTCGCGTGGCTCCCAGTGAACGTAGAAGTCCGATTGTTGATATGTGGTCAAGCACAAGAATGAACAATGCCGCCACCAATGTGGAGCCGGCCACGAGCAGCATGAGGATGAATATGACCACCACATTGGTATCGAGCAAGTCGAGCCAGTTGAGGTAAATGGCGCCGCTTCGCGTGACGCTGTCCACGGGATACAGCAACTCAATCTCTCCCTGCTGCCACATCGCGGCAAGGCGGTTCTGAAGCCTCTCGGCGCGCACGGCGGCCGAGTCTACGCCACAGCCGCGAATTTCCAGTGCCGAGCCAACGTCGGATGCAACCCCTCCGACGCTCTGCAACATTTGCATGGATGCGTAGGCCATGGAGCGGTCGCGCTCGGCCATGCGGCTGTTGAACAATGCTACGACACGGGCGCGTCGGGCACGGATATTACTGCCGTTGTCGGCCCCTACGAAATAGAGCATGGGCCTGTTGCCCACTCCGAGCCCCAGGCGGGCGGCCGTGGACGTGCTCAGCACTATGTCGTTGGCTGTAGAGTCGTTAGTAAAGTCGGGCCATGTTCCTTCTGTCACGCAAGAGCGCTCAAATGAGAAGTCGTGGGCGGTGCCATCGAAACCCGTGAAATACAGCGCCACGAAATCGCTGTCGGTCTTCACCACTGCCGGCTTTCTCAATGAAAGCGCCACCGTCATGTCAGGAAATTCTTCATTTACTATTTCCGTGAGGCTGCCGTCGTCGGCAATCACGTCGTCGTAGCGGCCGGTTTCAGGGTCATAGGCTGGCGTGATACTTATTTCGGGATCGAAACCGAGCACCTTAGCCCGGATTTCGCTGCGAAAACCGCTTACGATAGCAAGCGTGAATTCCAGCACGGCCACAGCTATCGCTACACCGGCCACTGCAATCACGGCTCCGGTGCGGGCGCTGCGCGATGTGCCTTTGCCAATTCTGAGTCTGCCGGCTATCCAAGGGGCGATGTTCATACTATTTGATCCCCCGTTTGTTCAAAGCGGCCTGATATCGGCGCGCGTTGGCAAGATGCGTGGAATAGTCCACTGCAAAGTTGTGAGTGCCGCTGAAATCTTCTTTGGCGCACATATACAGATAGTTGTGGCCGGGGGCGTTCAGCACGGCCTCCAGGGTGGACTTGTCGGGGATGCGGATGGGGCCCGGGGGGAGTCCTTCATGCAGATATGTGTTGTAGGGCGACTCCTGTCGCAGATGTGCCGCGGTGATGCGCCTCAGTGTGAAATCGCCGGTGGCGAATTTCACGGTGGGGTCGGCCTGGAGTTTCATTCCTTTTGCAAGGCGATTGAGGTACAGACGGGCTACCTTCGGGCGCTCGGCTTTGCTGGCGGTCTCTTCTTCGACAATCGAGGCTATCGTGGCCACCTCCACCGGCTTGAGACCCAAGGACGCGGCCTGAGAGCGGCGCGATGAGGTCCAGAATTTGTCCCTGGACTCGGCAAGACGCGTTACAACTGTGGCAGGGCTCGCCGTCCAGTAAAACTCGTAGCTATCGGGAAGAAAGGCTGCCGGGTATTGTTCCTTACCTTTATATCCACGCCCGGGGAGAATGCTGTCGCAGGCATCGAGGAATTGCTGAGGCGTGAGTTCAAGCTGACCGGCGATTTTGTCCGCGAGCTTGTCGAGCGTGCGCACGTTGTTGAAAGTCACTCTCACGGGAGTTTGCCTGCCGCGGCGGATATTCTGAGCTATGCGCCAAGTTTTCTGGCCTGACTCGACCAGATAACTGCCATGAGCTTTCGATGCATCCTTGCTGCTCCATTTCCAGAGACGGGCCACTTTGCCTCCGATATCCGTGGGGAGCGCATTGCGTATTATGCTGTCGGTCTGCTCGGCAGAAGCACCCGCAGGAATGTTTATGCGCACGGGTTCGCCCTCGTACGATGTAAAGGCGAGATTGTAAACGAACAGTCCCGCGCAGCCCGCCAGCACGAGCAGCAATAGAAGTATGTAGCCCGTTTTCTTCATCAGAATGGTAGCTCATTGTCCCCGCACCTGTACCAGATTCCGAACGGGTCGAATTCCTGCCAGTCGTAGTGTTTGCCACTCTTCAGGATATTCAGAATCTGCGTAGCGATGGCGTGCGACGAAATACGCTCGAGCATCTCGCCGGTTCCGGTAGCTTCGTGGTAGTTTTCCTCCAGTTGCTGCGTCAGGAATCGTTTAGCATCTTCAATCCTGTTTTCTTTCAGTTTAGCTATCAGAATAATGAGGATGTTGGCATATAAGTCGCCTTCGTTCAGTATTGAGTAATCGGGGTCGGCATCGACAATCTTGTTTATTGTCTTGAAATCCTGGAGATGGAAGAGCACATCGAGATATACCGAACTGTCGGTGAGCGGCTGCTTGCTGTTGCGGATATAGGCTTCGATAACGCTTCGCGCCTCGGCCACGTATCTGTAGGCCCGTAGGTCATCGGCCCAGTCGAGCCACGTAGCTTCGTCGGTTTCGTCGGTCGCGTGATAGAACCTGTCAAGTATATCGGACAGATCCCCTACTCCGGCTGCCAGCGCATCCGAGAGCACGCCGCGGTCGCCGGGAAATAAATCCAGGCAATGCCTCATGGTTTCACGGGACTGCGCCAGGTTTCCGGCTGCGAGATTGAACAGAGCGCACACCCGCTGCACGTCGGCATCGTCGGGATATTTTTTCGCAAGATTCTTTATCACTTCAGCCGCCTGGTCCTGAGTGGATTCATCGGCCAGCAAAAAACGCGCGCGCATCTGCATGGCTTCCTTTCCCTCCGGGTCGATAGCCAGCGAGTAGTCGAGAGCGGTGAATGCTTTCTGGCGCTGGTCGAGGAGGTCGTAGTCTTGGGCGAGCATATACCAGTAGTAGGCGTTGAACGGCTCTGCCTCAGTGAGTTCCTCAAGGTAGGCCACAGCCCGATCGTAGTTGTGGTTCAGCTCTGAAACCACCGCCATCTCATAAAGAAATATGGGGAGGTATTCACATTTTTCGCGCAGCACAGAGTCTTTTTTGATGAGCCAGTCGTAGATGCCCAGCTGCGACGCGAGCTCCACGAGCTGAATCATCTCCTCGTCGTTGAGCTTGTCGACACCTCCAAGAAAATACTCTATTGCTCTTTCGGCATCCTGTCCCTGCGGGGCGCGAGCCCTGATGCGCATTATTTCCCAAAGCGGAGAGGTCTCCTGGGCATTGTCGTCGAGATACTTCAATGTGGCATCGGTGCTGAACGTCGAGTAGAAAATGGCGCGTCTTTCGCGGAGCATCTCGCTGTCGGGATACAGCCGCGCTCCACACAGCAGCACTTCCATCTTCAGATAGTCGTCGGCCAGGTCGCCGGCATAATCAAAAAGATCTACCAACTCGTCCTCGTCGAAAAAACGCTCAGAAACAGGCTTTGCGAGCGACTGCCTGAATCGCTCGCAAAGTCGTATGCGGGTATCGTCGTCTTCGATCATCAACCTTTTTTCTGCTCCTTCTCCCAGCTGTCCTTGAGGGCGATGGTGCGGTTAAACACGAGGTGGTCGGGCTTGGAATCGTAGTCGGGGGTGAAGTAGCCCACACGCTGGAACTGGAACTTGGTGCCGGGCACGGCGTTTTCGGCCACGAAGGGTTCAACCTTTACGCCTTCCACCACCTTGAGCGACTCGGGATTGAGCATCTCGCGGAAGTCGCGCTCGGTTTCGGCGGCCGGATTCTCCACGTTGAAAAGGCGGTCGTAGAGACGCACCGTGGCGTCCACGGCATGTTCGGCGCTCACCCAGTGGAGCGTGCCTTTCACCTTTCGAGCTGCACCGGGCATACCGCTGCGGCTCTCGGGGTCGTAGGTGCAATGAATTTCCACGATGTTGCCGTCGCTGTCCTTCACCACATCCTCACATTTTATAATATAGGCACCTTTCAGACGCACTTCGCCGCCGGGTGCGAGGCGGAAGAATTTCTTGGGGGGATTCTCCATGAAGTCTTCGCGCTCTATATAAATCTCGCGGCTGAAGGGCATGGCGTGGGTGCCTGCGCCTTCCTGCTCGGGATTGTTGTCCATCTCAACCATCTCGGTCTTGCCCTCGGGATAGTTGGTGATCACGAGTTTCACGGGATTTACCACAGCCATGACGCGAGTGGCCTTCTTATTGAGGTCTTCGCGCACGGCGTGCTCGAGCAGGCTCACGCTGTTGAGGGCTTCGTATTTGGTATAACCGATTGTGTTGATGAAGTTTCGGATGCTCTCCGGGGTATAGCCGCGGCGGCGCATACCGCTGATGGTGGGCATGCGGGGGTCGTCCCAGCCGGCCACCAGACCTTCCTTAACGAGCTGCAGAAGTTTGCGCTTGCTCATCACGGTGTAAGTGAGGTTCAGGCGGTTGAACTCAATCTGGCGAGGGCAGTAGCTGTCGTCGGCGAGTTCTTTCACGAAGTACTCGTAGAGCGGACGGTGCACCTCAAATTCAAGCGTGCAGATGCTGTGGGTCACCCCTTCGAAGTAGTCGCTCTGGCCATGGGCGAAGTCATACATGGGATATACCTTCCACGTGGTGCCCGTGCGGTGGTGGGGCGTCTTGATGATGCGGTACATGATGGGGTCGCGGAAGTGCATGTTGGGCGACGCCATGTCGATTTTGGCACGGAGCACGCGGGCACCCTCGTCAAATTCGCCGGCATTCATGCGCATGAACAGGTCGAGATTCTCTTCGGGAGTGCGGTTGCGGTAGGGGCTTTCTGTGCCGGGCACGGTGGGCGTACCTTTCTGCTCGGCTATCTGTTCGCTCGTCTGGTCGTCCACATAGGCTTTCCCTTCCTTTATCAGGCGCACGGCCAGGTCGAAAAGGCGGGGGAAGTAGTCGGACGCGTAGTATTCACGGTCGCCCCAGTCAAACCCGAGCCAGTGGATGTCCTCGCGGATGCTGTCGACATACTCCACGTCTTCCTTCACGGGATTGGTGTCGTCGAAACGCAGGTTGCACGTACCGCCGAAACGCTCGGCCACGCCGAAGTCCATGCATATTGCCTTGGCATGGCCTATGTGCAGGTAGCCGTTGGGCTCCGGTGGAAAGCGCGTGTTGAGTCGTCCTCCATTTTTCCCGGCCTGCAGATCGTCGAACACAATCTGCTCCACGAAATTCATTGATTTCTTCTCGCCGTTTACGGCCTCAGTATTCTCTGCCATATGAATTTGATGTATTTCGATTTCAATTAATATGCAAAATTATGAAAATTTTCGTACACTTCCATAAAAATTGCCAAAAACGATTTCAATCTATTGTCGAGGGGTTGCTTCCTCGAACCTCTGGATATTGAAATCCTTGGCATTATTGCGCCGGAAGTCCTTCCACTTCTTTTTCTGTTTCATCATGCCGCGGATTCTTGCGATGCCCAGCATGTTCCTGATGCGGGATAGCATTTCCTGCCCGAAATTGCGCACTACCCTGTGCCCGGCCAGGCGTTGGTCGGGCTGGAGTGCCAGCCTTATTTCTTCTCGGTCGATACTATTGACGCGTTCAATCAGCCCGGCTATCGCCGGCTGCAGCTCCGGAGCACCATAAGCTTCGATGATGCCGATTTCTTCTCCGTCTGTCACGCCTTTTTCCCACTTCCGGGCTTCGGCTATGGTTATGAATTCTTTGTCCAGGACGTAGACTTCTCCATAGGTGGTCACATATATGGGCTGGTCGATTTTATTGAACATGAACATGTTGCGGCCACGGCCGTTGGATTCTATATTGAAAGAATATGCGGTAATGTCCAGCGGTCCTACTGTTTTAGATGCGATGTTCTCATAATTTATCTGCAACTTGAACATGTCATAATCAAGGTCGTTGCGGAAAAATACCGAAAGATTCGGCACCCACCTCCTGCTTGTTGTATCAACCAGGACGTCAACCGAAAGTTTCAATCGGTCGCCATTGCGCACCCATGTTTCCGTGGGGCCGTACTTGCCGAAAACCGTGTCGGTTGCCATCTCATTATCTGAAATGGTCTGAGGGAGCGGTACTTCCGGCGAAATACCCACCCAATCGGCCCATGAAAAATACTGGTTGCAAGCATCGCTGACGCTGTCGAGCCCGCACTCATTCATGAAGCGGTAGTAGGATTTTGAATACAATACGCGCGGCTGGCGCCATCCCCGGAATTTAGATTTGGGATTGCTTGGCAGCATGAAGTCTACGGTTTTCTCACGAAACAGGAATATAGTGTCGGTGTAAGTGGAAAGCGTAGAGTATTCTCTCACATAAGCCATTATATGGAGCGCCTTCTGCGCCTTCGATTCCACGACCACTTCCGACAGGTCCAAAGGGTTTTCATGAAGAAATATCGTGTCGGGAAGTTCTTCACCCACTGTCACCTCCTTATAGCCTAAGTATCTCACTGTTAAGGGAAAGTCGCGCTCAGAGGCAAACGGCAAACGTCCCCGCGCGTTGCTTACGCCTAAAAAAGAGCCGTTTGCGGAAAAGACCGAAGCGCTTGCCAGAACTTCGTGCGTTGCTCCATCTGCCACAATCACATCGCGCCCTTCAGCAACTGAAAACAGTGCCGAAAGCATGAAGAACAAAAGTTTTATTCTGTGGCTAAGCATCATGCTCAATCGTTACAACGGACAGGGATATATATCTTCATGCCCGCAAAATTATAATAATATTTGTCTCCTGCAGGTCTTTTATCATTCTTTAATACAGCTTGTTAATAGCTATTAAATCACTGCGCCCGTTCATCACCCCATATAAAAGAGGAAGATGCTCACGCAGATTTTGTAGTTATAATAAAAAGCGTTACCTTTGCATCATCAAAAGTGCTTCCGGAGACTTTGCCGCTCCTTTAGCACTATAAAAAAGGCCAAGCCGAGGCTGCCACTTAGTCGGGTAGTCTCGCTTTTTGTATATTTGCACTATCAAAAACTGTGACTAATTCTCTATAGCCGTGAAAATACTTAGTTGGAATGTAAACGGCCTGCAGGCCAGATTGGATGCTGTAAATCGGTTGGCGACCGAATTGCAGCCCGAACTGATGTGCTTTCAGAAAGTGAGAAAGAAAGGGGCGTTTCTAACGCAGGTGCCTGGCTATCGTGGGTGGTTGGGAATCATGGATGAAGGGCTCTTCGGAGGGGTAAGCACATATATCCGCACCGGTTTTCCTTTTGACTTTTTGGCACAGCGGAATGACATGCCGGAATGGCTTTTAGGAACCGCCTGCTTGAACGTTATCCGTTTTGAAGAGTTTATTCTTGTCAATGCCTATTTCCCTTATACGGACTTAGGCAACAAACAATTTGTCAAAGACCGCCAGCATTGGGATTACGAATTTCACGACTATCTTGTTAAGGTGACAAATCAGAAACCGGTAATTCTATGCGGCGATATGAATATTGTGGCTCAGGACATCGACGCCTGGGACGGGATTTCTGTTCGGAACAAAGGATGTTTCACCGAGTGGGAGCACCGCAATTTCAACTCTCTTATTGCACAAACCGGCCTTGTCGACACCTACCGATATCTGCACCCCGAAGGCCGGGATTACTCATATTTCTATCATAATCGACCTGAATATCGTCTTGCCAATCAGGGTTTCCGCATTGATTATTGCATGGTGAGCGAGGAGTTAATACAATATGTAAAGAGATCAGAAATATTAACGGACATTACAGATACCACAAATAGCCCGCTTCTTATAGAGGTGGATTTATAGGAGCCTGCCCCACTATTCTTTCAAATCCGGAAGGAGAGGCTGAATTCAATTAACATCTATAGCTGAATCTTTGAAAATATGGTTTTCCGAATTGGGAAAATATCGCGGTTGACTGAAATGCCCTATTTTGGGCGCCAAGCGCAATTTCTCTTCAAACTCTTTCGTGCTTAGGTCATCTATATAGTCTAGCGAACTTTCCTCTACGTACCACCATTCGGTTGCGCCTAATGCTTCACATATCTTTCTTATGCCTTCCCTGAACTCGAGCCCGTTTACTACTGAATCCCAATAACAATATGAATAAATCGTTATATAGGGAAATACTTCTTCTTCAAGGCAGTTTATTGGGTAGTCTATGAAACATGACCATTTATTGGCAATATCTACGCAACTTGTATTATCATTATATACTGCGAGCCGTGGATATTTTTCATTGATAGTTTTTTCAACTTCCTCCATGGAGGTTGGAAACGTCCTTGGCTTGAAATATACATACAATCTGTTAGACATGCTGCAAAGTTAAGCATTTCTCGTGATATTAGTTCCGTTCCCTACCCGCTCTTTTCCGTTCTTCTCCCTTTAAATTATTTTAAAGTACAAAATATTTATATAACTTTGCCTTATCATTAAACACGGATATAAGATTGATCTAACATACTATGAGATACTGGTACTTTCCGCTCAAACAGGCGTACTTCGATTTCGTGAAATGTCTTCACGAGCACGACACGTTCGATTTACGTATGTTCTCCAACTACAACTTTGAAGTTGGAGATATTCTTTTCATTTATAGCGGTGAACCCCACGGGCAATTTCTTTATCAAATGGGAGTGGTTAAAAACAACATCCCCTTTGACAAGGCGCAGCTTCATAACGAATACCGGCCACAGCCTATAAAGTCGACTGTCAACAACTGGATGCGTTTGCAACTGCTAAAGGCGGTTCCTAGTGGCACTAAATCGTTACAATCCTCCCAATTCGGCAAACTCGGCTTCCAATTTCTCAAGTACCCCAAACTAATCAAAGATAAGGACGTGCTGAAGTATCTATACGATGAATTTGAGCGCAACGCCTGCGATTAAGCGTGCCGTTTTCTAATTTGGCTGTCTTGAAAATCGAAGGTAAAGACACATGTTTTGTGAAATTGATTTAATATTATGAGAAAAAAATATTTGAAAATATTTGGTTTATAAAATAAACTGCATTACCTTTGCAACCGAAATAAGAGCGGAATCGCGCGACCGCTCTTTTTAAAGACAAATATGGTTTATAGTATAAACCGCTTTATCAACCTTCAAAACTCCAACAAAATGGAAGACAAGACAATCACCGAAAAAGAAAGCATCGAAATAATCGCTTCGATGATCGCACGCACCAAAGAACGATACAGCCTCGGTGACGGAAACATCATGCTCATGTGGGGCTACCTGTCGGTGGCAGTCTGCGCCCTTATATGGGTCCTGCTGGCACTCACACACAACCCCGCCGTGAACTGGCTGTGGTTTCTAATCTGGATAGTCGGAGGCATTGCCACCCCGATTATGGCTAAGAGGGATGCTGCGAGAAAGGGTGTTAAAACATACACCGACAAGCTCATTTCGCGCCTGTGGTCAGTAGTGGGTTTCAGTGCAATCGTGTGTGCAGCAGTGTGCCTCGGCCTTATGCTTATATGTGGTGCCGATGCCTGGAATGCGATGTTTGTGTTCGCATTGATTATCGTTCCATTCGCAGAAATCGCCAATGGGATAGTTCTCAATGAATCGGCTTGTATATATGGCGGAGCAATCGGTTTGGCAGCAGGTGTTTTTCTGACGTGCTGCATAGCCGCGAACATAGCATTGGTTGCAACATGGGTCATGCCCTTGTTCATAATCTCCTTTGCCTGCATGATGATTGTTCCCGGCTACATAATCAACCATAAAGCAAAGAAAAGCATATGAAAGAACTCGATCCGCTGTTGCATTCGCAACTTCGGCTGGCTGTGATGTCGATTCTAATGAATGTCGATGAGGCGGATTTCGTTTATCTCAAAGAGAAAACAGACGCCACCGCCGGAAATCTCAGTGTGCAAATCGACAAATTGTCGTCGGCCGGATACATCTCCATCGAAAAGGGGTTCGCAGGTAAGAAATCCCGGACAGTATGCCGGATAACAGACCATGGACGCCACGCCTTCGAAGAATATGTCGAGGCCCTGAGAGAGTATCTGAACTTATAGCCCCCTATCATCCCCTACCAAGAAAAGCACCGGCTATTACACATGCCGGTGCTTTTCTTTCATTCAATGAATATGCAAAATCGCAAGCCCGAATCGAGCCCTCCGGACAAGTGAACGAACCTCCCAAGCGCAATTCAGGCTGTAACCACCTTTTTATCGGCGAATTACAGCCTGAAATAAGGGTTTAAGTCAATGGAGGATTAGTCCTCTATTGCAGCCTGCGCCGCAGCGACGCGGGCGATGGGAACGCGGAAGGGGGAGCAGCTGACGTAGTTCATGCCCAGTTTGGCGCAGAACTTGACGCTGGAGGGCTCGCCGCCGTGTTCGCCGCAGATGCCCACCTTGAGGTCGGGGTTGGTGGCACGGCCTTTTTCAACGCCCATCTTCACGAGCTGGCCAACGCCTTCCTGGTCGAGGACTTCGAAGGGATCGGTCTTGATGATGCCGTGTTCCTTGTAGAATTTGAGGAACTTGGGAGCGTCGTCGCGGGAGAAACCGAAGGTCATCTGGGTGAGGTCGTTGGTACCGAACGAGAAGAACTCGGCAACCTGTGCGATCTGGTTGGCAACGAGGGCAGCGCGGGGCACTTCGATCATGGTACCAACCTTGTACATCACGTTTTCACCCTTTTCCTCGAACACCTTGGTGGCGGTGGCGTGGATGATGTTGGCCTGGTTCTCGATTTCCTTGAGAGAGCCCACGAGGGGTATCATGATTTCGGGATGCACGTCGATGCCGCGGGCCTTGACGGCGAGAGCGGCCTCGATGATGGCGCGGGTCTGCATCTCGGTGATTTCGGGATAGGTGATGCCCAGGCGGCAGCCGCGGTGGCCGAGCATGGGGTTGAATTCCTCGAGGCTGTCCACCTTGGCCTTAACCTCGGCGAGTTCGATGCCCATCTTCTCTGCCAGTTCCTTCTGGGTAGCGGTCTGATGGGGAACGAATTCGTGCAGCGGGGGATCGAGCAGGCGGATGGTGACACCGTAGCCGTCCATGGCTTCAAAGATGCCTTCAAAGTCGCCGCGCTGCATGGGAAGCAGTTTGGCGAGGGCTGCGCGGCGTCCCTGTTCGTCGGAAGCGAGAATCATTTCGCGCACAGCGTCGATGCGGTCGCCCTCGAAGAACATGTGTTCGGTGCGGCACAGGCCGATGCCCTGAGCGCCGAATGCGCGAGCCTGCTTGGCGTCGCGGGGGGAGTCGGCGTTGGTGCGCACGAGGGTCTTGGTGTACTTGGCTGCGATGTTCATGATGCTGCCGAAGTCGCCGTCGAGTTCGGGCTCGGTAGTGGGCACCTGGCCGTCGTACACTTCGCCGGTGGAGCCGTTGAGAGAGATCCAGTCGCCTTCGTGGTAGACTTTGCCGCCCATTTCAACGGTCTTTTCCTTGTAGTCGATCTTGATTTCGCCGGCACCGCTGACGCAGCACTTGCCCATGCCGCGGGCAACTACGGCTGCGTGGGAGGTCATACCGCCACGCATCGTGAGGATACCCTGGGCCACGGCCATACCACGGAGGTCTTCGGGAGAGGTCTCGATGCGCACGAGCACAACTTTGCGCTTCTTGTCGGCCCAAGCCTCGGCTTCTTCGGCGCTAAATACAATCTGACCGGTGGCTGCGCCGGGCGATGCGGGCAGACCCTTGGCGGCTACCTTGGCGCGCTTGAGGGCTGTCTTTTCAAACACGGGGTGCAGCAGCTCGTCGAGCTTCTGGGGCTCCATGCGGATGAGCACGGTCTTTTCGTCAATCTCGCCTGCGCGGAACAGGTCCATGGCAATCTTCACCATGGCTGCGCCGGTGCGCTTGCCGTTGCGGGTCTGGAGCATCCACAGCTTGCCGTCCTGGA
>CAYUUN010000028.1:0-29163 GCA_964447895.1 uncultured Bacteroides sp.
TTGATATAACCAAAAGAATCGGCAACTTTTTCAAGCTGCCGATTCATCTTTTTGGCCTATCCTTATCCCGAACTCGCGTTCATAAGAATAAACGGCATAGAAAATCATGTGCACATGCTGGTGGACATCCATCCCGATATAGCCCTATCCATTCTTGTACGCGACATCAAGCAGTGGAGCAGCCGATGGCTTTCGGCTAATCCGGATTTTCAGCGCTTTGACGGATGGGCAGAAGGGTACTATGCTGCATCTCTGAGCCGTAAGGACGTGGATGCGTGCAAGCAATATATCATCAATCAAGAAAACCACCATAAGGGGCGGCCTTTTGACGACGAACTTCGTGCATTTGCCCTCGACAACGGATTGACCTGGTATCAAGGCGACTGCGAGTAGGACACCCCCTCCGGGGCTGCTGTGCCCCGGCCAGCTACCCCCGGCGAACCGCCGGGGGTTAACCAAAGTGCGGGCCTCCGGCCCTTTCGACGCCTATTGCAGTGATTTGCCGGAGAATCGGCGCGATTTTCAGTGGCCCGAAGCAGCCGGCAGGCTTATTGCCGGGGGTTAACCAAAGTGCGGGCCTCCGGCCCTTTCGACGCCTATTGCAGTGATTTGCCGGAGAATCGGGCGCGATTTTCAGTGGCCCGAAGCAGCCGGCAGGCTTATTGCCGGGGAAAATTGGCGATTTTGGATTTTTTTGTGTACCTTTGCACATTCATACACAGCATTAAATATAGGCTCAAAAACAGCACGACATGAATATTTCCTTCAAGTGGCTTAAAGAATATATCGACCTGCCTGCCGACGTCACGCCCGAGCAGGTGGCCGACGCTCTCACTTCCATAGGCCTGGAGACGGGCGGCGTGGAGCGCGTGGAAAGCATCCGCGGCGGCCTGCGCGGCATCGTCATTGGCAAGGTGCTCACCTGCGTGGAGCACCCGGACAGCGACCACCTGCACATCACCACCGTAGACCTGGGCGGCGACGCCCCGGAGCAGATCGTGTGCGGCGCGCCCAACGTGGCCGCCGGCCAGACGGTGGTTGTGGCCACCGTGGGCACCACGCTCTACGACGGCGATAAGGAGTTCAAGATCAAGAAATCGAAAATCCGCGGCGTGGAATCCAGCGGCATGATCTGCGCCGAAGACGAGATAGGCGTGGGCACCAGCCACGACGGCATCATCGTGCTGCCCGACGGCGCCGCTGCCCCCGGCACACCCGCCGCCGAATACTACGGCCTGAGCGACGACTACGTGCTGGAAGTGGACCTCACGCCCAACCGCATCGACGCCGCGTCGCACTACGGCGTGGCCCGCGACCTCAACGCCTGGATGGGCGTGCACGCCGCAGCCACTGCCCTGCACCGCCCCGAGGTGAAGCACTTCCGGGCCGGCGCCGAGGCCGACCCGGAGGCCATCCGCGTGGAGGTGGCTCCCGGCGCGGCATGCACCCGCTATGCCGGCGTCACCATCCGCGGCGTGCGCGTGGCTCCCAGCCCCGAGTGGCTGCAGCAGCGCCTGCAGGCCATAGGCGTGCGCCCCATCAACAACATCGTCGACATCACCAACTACATCCTCCACGCCTTCTGCCAGCCCCTCCACTGCTTCGACGCCCACAAGATAGGCGGCGGCAGCATCGTGGTGCGCACCTGCCCTGAAGGCACCGCCTTCACCACCCTCGACGGCGTGGAGCGCAAGCTCAACGGCGCCGACCTGATGATATGCGACGCCGAGCGCCCCATGTGCATGGCGGGCGTGTTCGGCGGCCTCGACAGCGGCGTCACCGACGCCACCACCGACATCTTCCTGGAGAGCGCCTGCTTCAACCCCACCAGCGTGCGCCGCACCGCCCGCCGCCACGGCCTGAGCACCGACTCCAGCTTCCGCTTCGAGCGCGGCGTCGACCCCAACGGCTGCCTCTACGCCCTCAAGCTGGCCGCACTGATGGTGCTGGAGCTGGCCGGAGGCAAGGTGTGCGGCCCCGTGGTCGACATCTACCCCGTGCACGTCGAAGACGCCGTGGTGCCCTTCACCTACGAGGGCCTCGACCGCCTCACCGGCGCCGAAGTGCCCCACGAGACCGTCGACGCCATCCTGCGCCTGCTCGAGATCGACGCCCGCGCCACCGGCCCTGGCGCCATGGAGCTCCACGTGCCCACCTACCGCGTGGACGTGACCCGGCCCTGCGACGTCTACGAGGAAATCCTGCGCATCTACGGCTACAACAACATACCCATGCCCCTGTCGCTCCACAGCTCCATCGCCGTCAAGGCCGTCGACGACGAAAACGACGACATGCGCCGCACCATCAGCGAGCAGCTCACCGGAGCCGGCTTCCGCGAGATCATGAACAACTCGCTCACGGCCGAAGCCTGGTATCGCGACCTCGAAGGCCTCGAGGCCGAGGGATGCGTGCACCTGCTCAACCCCCTGAGCCAGGACCTCAACGTGCTGCGCCGCACCCTCCTCTTCGGCGGCCTGCAGTCGCTGGCACGCAACATCAACCGCCGCTGCCCCGACCTGCGCATGTATGAGATGGGCAACGTCTACAGCCTGCGCCCCGGCCAGGAAGTGACCGCCGAGCGCCCCCTGGCGCCCTTCACCGAGGGCGGCCGCCTGGCCCTGTGGATCACCGGCAACACCCGCGCCGAAGGCTGGGCAGCCCCCGCCGAGGCAGCCACCTTCTACCACCTGCGCGCCGAGGTAGACAAGGTGATAGCCCGCCTGGGCATCACCCCGGACGAGCTCCAGCTGCAGCGCACCGACACCTCCCTGCTCAGCCCCGCCCTGGCCATCGCCACCCGCTCCGGCAAGCACCTGGGCGAGATGGGCGTGGTGCGCCCCGAGATAGCCGCCCGCGCCGACGTGCACCAGCCCGTCTACTTCGCCGAACTCGACACCGACGCCCTCTACGAGATGGCCCGCCGCCACGCCACCCGCTTCAAGCCCCTGCCCAAGACCCAGGCCGTGCGCCGCGACCTCTCGCTGCTGCTCGACTCCGCCGTGGCCATGGCCGACATCGAGCGCGAGGTGCGCGCCGCCGAGCGCAAGCTGCTGCGCGGCGTCGAGCTCTTCGACGTCTACGAGGGCGAGCACCTGCCCGCCGGCAAGAAGAGCTACGCCATAGCCATCTACCTCCAGGACGACGAAAAGACGCTCAACGACAAGCAGATCGACGCCATCATGGCCAAAATCATGAGCCGCCTCACATCCAATCTCGGCGCTCAGCAGCGATAGACACAAAATCAATCACACACACAATACAACTACTTCACTACCACACCATGGGAAGAGCATTTGAATACCGCAAGGCCCGCAAGCTCAAGCGCTGGGGCAATATGTCGCGCACATTCACGCGCATAGGCAAGGAAATCACCATAGCCGCCAAGGCCGGCGGTCCCGACCCCTCCACCAACCCCCGCCTGCGCGCGCTCATGCAGAACGCCAAGGCCGCCAACATGCCCAAGGACACCGTTGAACGCGCCATCAAGAAAGCCACCGACAAAGACGCCGGCGACTACAAGGAAATCACCTACGAAGGATACGGCCCCCACGGCATCGCCATCTTCGTAGAAGCAGCCACCGACAACAACACCCGCACCGTGGCCAACGTGCGCTCCTACTTCAACAAGCACGGCGGCAGCCTGGGCACACAGGGCTCCCTCACCTTCCTCTTCGACCACAAGAGCGTGTTCAAGATCAAGCCCCGCGAAGGCCAGGACCTCGAGGAGCTCGAGCTTGAGCTCATCGACTACGGCGTGGACGAAATCGAGGCCGACGACGAGGAAATCGTGCTCTACGGAGCCTTCGAGGAATACGCCGGCATCCAGAGCTACCTCGAAGAAAACGGCTACGAAATCATCAGCTCGGAATTCGAGCGCATCCCCCACGACCTCAAGGACGTGACCCCCGAGCAGCGCGAAGCCATCAACAAGCTCATCGACAAGCTCGAAGACGACGAAGACGTGCAGAACGTGTTCCACAACATGCGCGAGGAAGAAGGCGACGACGAAGAATAAAGAATGAGCCTGCCCGAATCCACAACCACCGAGGCACCCGTGAAGCGCACCGTGCTCGACGCCGACGACGTCATGGAAATGGCGCCGCAGCTGCGAGGCCACCGCAAGCTGGTGGAGCGACTGCTCCACTGGCTGCAGGTCGACCGCGTCAACGCCGTGCACGACAAATACTTCGACACCCCCGGCGTGCCCTTCGCACAGTCGCTGCTCAAAGACTTCCGCATCACCACGCGCATCGACGGCCGCGACGTGCTCGACCACCTGCCCGAGGGCGCCTTCATCACCGTGAGCAACCACCCCTTCGGAGCCCTCGACGGCATCAACCTCATAGCCACCGTGGGCAGCTACCGCCCGGACTACAAGGTGATGGTGAACATGATACTCAACCGCATCACGGCCATGAGGCCCAACTTCATAGCCGTGGACCAGAAAGGCAGCGACGACCCCGCCAAGAAAGCCGTGTCCATGGCCGGCATCAAGGAAGTGATGATGCGCGTGCGCCAGGGCCACCCCGTGGGATTCTTTCCCGCCGGAGCCATCAGCAAGATCAACCGCCACGGCTGGCTCGAAGACCAGGAGTGGAAACCCGTGGTCATACGCCTCATCGCCCAGCTCAAGGTGCCCGTGATTCCCATCTTCTTCCACGGCACCAACAGCTTCATGTTCAACCTCCTGGGCCGCGTCAGCTGGGTGCTCCGCACCCTGCGCCTCCCCTCCGAGGTGTGGCGTAAGTGCGGCACCGAGATGCACCTGAGCGTGGGCCGGCCCATCATGCCCGACGAAATCGCCGCCCACGCCGGCAGCGTCGAGGAGCTGGGCCGCTGGCTCAAAGAAAAGACCTTCGAACTGCGCACACAATATAAATGAGCAACGTAGCCGACATCACTCCCGCCGAAGTACGCCAGGCCCAGAACAACCTGGGCATCGTGGGGGCAGCGCCCGCCCTCACCCAGGCCATCGCGCGCGCCATCCGCGTGGCGCCCATCGACCTCAGCGTGCTCATCACCGGCGAGAGCGGCACCGGCAAGGAGTTCTTTCCCAAGATCATCCACCGCTACAGCGCCCGCAAGCACTCGAAATACATAGCCGTGAACTGCGGCGCCATCCCCGAGGGCACCATCGACAGCGAGCTCTTCGGCCACGAAAAAGGTGCCTTCACCGGAGCCCTCGCCTCGCGCAAGGGCTACTTCGAGGAAGCCAACGGCGGCACCATCTTCCTCGACGAAGTGGCCGAGCTGCCGCTCACCACGCAGGCCAGGCTGCTGCGAGTGCTCGAGAGCGGCGAGTTCATCAAGGTGGGCTCCAGCCAGGTGCAGCACACCAGCGTGCGCATCGTGGCCGCCACGAACGTCGACATGCAGCGCGCCGTGGCCGAAGGACGCTTCCGCGAAGACCTCTACTACCGCCTCAGCACCGTGCAGATCTACATCCCCCCGCTGCGCGACCGCGGAGGCGACATCCTGCTGCTCGCGCGCAAGTTTGCCGCCGACTTCGCCGACCGCTACCACACACCCCCCATCACCCTGAGCGACGCCGCCCGCACCCTGCTCCAGCGCTACCGCTGGCCCGGCAACGTGCGCCAGCTCAAGAACGTGATAGACCAGGCAGCCCTCTTCGAGGCCGGCACCGAAGTGCAGGCCGACACCCTGGCAGCCTACCTCCCCGCAGGCAGCACCGTGATGACACCCGCCGTGGCACCCCGCCCCGACACCCACACCTACGAGCGCGAGCGCGAGATGCTCCTGGGCCTCATCATGCGCCTCCAGGGCGACATCAGCGACCTGCGCCGCCGCCTCGACGAAGCCGCCCCCGCCTCGACACCCCACGCCGCCGCCGAGCCCCTGGTGGAAGTGCCCCCCTCGCGCCACCACCACCTCCCCGTCAAAATCGACGAAGTGCCCCACATCGACCTCTCCCCCGCAGCCCGCGAGGCCACCTCGCTCGACGACACCGAGCGCCGCGCCATCGAAGACGCCCTCGAGCGCAACCTCGGCCGGCGCAAAGCCGCCGCCACCGACCTGGGCATAAGCGAGCGCACCCTCTACCGCAAAATCAAGGAATATGGCCTCGAATAACCCCACACACCGCCCCCGCCTGCTGCGCCCCCTCGCGATGGTGCTCCTGCTCCTGGCCACAGCCCTGCCCGCCTGCAAGATCAGCTACACCTTCAACGGCTCGCCCATCGACTACTCCGTCTACAAGACCGTGCGCGTGTCGCAGTTCCCCATCCGCGCAGCCCTCGTCTACCCCCCGCTGCAGCAGATGTTTGAAAACGAGCTCCTCAACTACATCACCCGCAACACCCGCCTCCAGACCACCGACGGAGCATCCGACCTCGAGCTCGAAGGCGAAATCACCGGCTACGCCCTCACCCCCCAGGCCGTAACCGAAAACGCCTACGCCTCCCAGACACGCCTCACCATCACCGTGCGCGTCAAATACACCGACAACAAAAACGACAAGAAAAACGTAGACCAGTCCTTCAGCGCCTATCGCGACTTCGACGCATCACTCATGCTCACCGACGTCCAGGACCAGCTCTGCGAAGAAATATCCGAAGAACTCGTAAACCTCATTTTCAACTCCACCCTCGGCGACTGGTAATGACACCCGGCAAAGCAATACAACAGGCCGCCGCCCCAGGCGGCACACCCCTCGGCCACGAAGCACGCGAGGCACTCGGCCACGCACTCGACCGTCACCCCTACTTCGCCCTGGCCGCAACCCTGCTCCTGCCCCCCGAGAGCGACCAAAGCCCCCGGGCCCTCGACGCACGCGCCCGCGCCGCCGTGCTCACCGCCGACAAAATGGCCCTCGCATCCCTCGCCGCCCCCGAAGGCCGCGACCCCGCCCGCTTCTATCCCCCCGCCCCCGCCCCGCAGCCCATCACCACCCGCGGTGCCATCGACACCTTCCTCGACACCTACGGCCACACATCTCCCGAAGAAGAAGCCCTCCTCGAAAAACTCATCTTCAACCCCGCGCCCGACTACGCCGACATCCTCGCCGCCCAAGCCGCCGACACCCCCGTGCCCCCGCCCATGACGGAAGGCGACGCCCGCATCGACGCATTCCTCCGCAAAGACCGCCCCGCTCCGGCCCCCGCCCCGCAGCCCGAGCCCGCGCCAGAGGCCGCCCCGCAACCCGTGGCCCCCGCCCCCGCCGGCCCCGCAGCACCGGACACCACCCTCAGCGAAAGCCTCGCCCGCATTTTCATCAGCCGCGGCAGCTACGAGCGCGCCATCGAAGTGCTCGCAGCCATGGCACGCAACAACCCCGCCGACGCCTCCCCATTCATCGACGACCAGATACGCTACCTGCGCCGCCTCGTGGCCCTCAAATCAAAATGATGAAACACCCCCTCCTGCTCGCCCTCCTGCTCGTCGTGGCGCTCGTCACAGCCTGCACCGACGACACCCGCTTCACCGTCAACGGCACCATGGAAGGCGCCCCCACCACAAACCTCCGCTTCTCCTACTACAACGGCCAGGCCCACATCCAGGGCCTCACAGCCGTGCGCGACGGCGCATTCACCTTCGCCGGCTCCACACGCGAGCCCGCCATCATCGAGCTATACGACAACGAATACCGCCCCCTGGGGCGCCTCTTCGCAGCCAACGGCGACGAAATCACCTGCCACATCGACCCCGCCAACCCCTACCGCCTCACAGCCTCAGGCAACCCCCACCTGCAGCGCTGGACCGCCTGGCTCAACGACCACGCCGCCCCCCTGCTCCTCCAGCCCGTGGCCGACTCCCTCGTCGAAGCCTACGTAGCCGCCCATCCCGCCGACATCGTCAGCACCCTGCTCGTCATCACCATGAGCGACGCCTCCACCACCCGCGGCCTGCACCGCGCCGACTCCCTCATGAGCCTCATCGAGCCGGCGGCCCGCCCCATGGCCATCACCGGCAGCTTCAACGCCCTCATCGAAGCCGCCCTCCAGGGCCCCGACGCCCGCCTCCACGACCTGGCAGCCCGCATCTACAACCACGGCCCCGACACCATCCGCATAGCATCCGAGCCCCTGTGGCTCATCACCGTGAGCACCGACGGCCCCGGCCGCCGCGACAGCGTGCTGCCCCTGCTGCGCCACGCCGCCGCCCGCAAAAACGCCCCCGGCATCATCGACATCTCCATCGACCCCGACACCACCACCTGGCGCCGCGTGGCACGCCGCGACAGCGCCACCTGGACCCAGGCCTGGCTCCCCGGCGGCACCGCCGCCGCAGGCCTCGACAGCCTCGCCATCCCCGCCCTCCCCTTCTACATCCTCGCCGACTCCACCGGCCGCCAGCTCCTCCGCTCCCCCCTCCCCTCCAAAATCTATGAAAGATTATAAGAGCCGGTCTCAGAAAAAATCGCTGAACCGGCTCCAAAATCATTTTATATTGAAATACACATTAAATCCTGATATTACCGTGCGGTATTTATAATTTCTCGTCCATGGAGCTGCATAATCAAGTGGTTTTGAATTTGACTTTATGGATGCCAGAAAAAAAACATCGCCATAATAAATCATGTACTTGCCTTGCATCTTGACCAGTACCACCGTGAAGGCGTTTTTACTATCATCCAGGTCCTGGCGATAGGCCGTGAGTTTTTTCACAGGGATAATGCGGCCGGGATCGTCGGGGTCTTCAGTGAGAGACGGTTTCCATACCGACCTCATATTGAAGTAATATGGTGTAGTGGATAAAAAACCTTTCCTGCGTTCCACCACATAAATATATTTCTCCGCCCACTTATCTTGATTCAGCAGTAAGCGGGCTGAATCTTTTACGCGATACACCTTCAGGCGTTCGGTATCCATGTCGCCATTATACCGGGGTATATGGAGGTCCACATAGTATTGCCCCTCCACCTCCACCAGTTTTCCGGTGGATTTGTGTATTCCACCCTCGCCGTTGTCATTGTACAGGGTGATGGCTTCTCCGCGGGCGGCTATGGATATGAACAGGAGCCACAATAGATACAGTATTCTGGTCATTGCTACGGGGATTTTTCAGGCACGTTTATCGCAGGAATTGTCATTTGTAGCCCCACAGATGGGCCGGAATTTTATTTTCGTTGCGCACGAAGTCGCTGAAATTACGCCTGATCGTGTCCATGTCAATCTTTCCTAAGGAAAAATTGTACAGGAATTTCCTGTCCGTAACATCCGGCGAAAAAATCTGCCGGATATAAGGAATCCAATCTAAATCGCCCTCGCCGGTCTTATAATTGTATTGGTCCATCACAACATCTTCATTTATAAAAAGATAATCTCTTTCATCGGCATGAGGGTCTTCGCCGTTCACTATCATCATCGGTGTTTCGATTACAGCGATGGAGGGTGCCATCACCTTGCCCATGCACACATAGGCCAATTCCATAAAATCATTCGATCTCAGGAGGGCAATGCCGTTTATGTATCCGTCGTCTGACACCGTTCCGGCCAGCAGTTCGGCGTCTTTATAGAAATCCTGAATCAGGCCTTCCGCGCCCTCGCGGCTTGAGATTGAGGCATATCTCATCTCGTCATTGAAATTATCATCGATATTCCTGGTGGCGCGAAATCCGGCATTCAGCAGATCTTCTTCGCTCCAGATGTAGGTGCCGTCGGCCTTGCTCAGTTCAGTTTCAAACAAGGTGTCGCGCGTGCCTGAAATTTCTTTATATCGGTTGTAATAGTTCCTCGCCTTGTTCAGCTGTCCTGCATTCAGCGCCGTATATGCGTTGCCGAGGTAGATGTTCGATTCATTCGCCGGCTGCGCATAGGATGCATTGTCGGCAGGCTTTGCCTCAAGCGAAAGGAACAGAAGGGAAAAAAGAGTAATGATTGTTATGGATTTCAGTTTCATAGCATTCCGGAATTTACTATCGGGGAGCCCCGGAGAGCTCCCCGATAGTGGTCACACATGTGTCAGATGAGCTTCAGAACTTCGCCTATCCGGCTCTTATTGCCGGCCTTGAGGATTTCCTCGGCTTTTTCCTTGTCGACCTCCAGGTCGCCTTTGCCGTCTTCATAGCATGAGGCATAGCGGCGGGCAGCGTTTTCGGTGAGCTGCCCCTGGGCGGCAGCCTTGGCATACATATCGACTGCCGTGGCGTAGTCTTGCTCGACTCCGCGGCCTTCGAAATACATGTCGGCCAACGCACATTCGGCCGCTCCGTAGCCCATATTGGCCGCGCGGGTCATATATTCTACCGCTTTTGGCATGTTTTTCTCCACGCCCTTGCCGGCCTCGTACATCCCGGCCAGCAGATACAGCGCCTGAGCATTTGTGCCGGCAGCCTCTTCGAGCTGCTTCACGGCTTTCTTGATGTTGTGTTTGGCATAGCCGGGATTGGCCAGGATAGCGGCTTCCATCACGGCGCCATCCGTGATTTTTGCTTTGGCCACGACCTTGAACTGCTTGAGCGCTTCGTCGTAGTTCTTCCCGAGATAGGCCTTCATTCCTTTCATATAGGCTGCGAAAGGCGAATCGGGAATGGAATCCGTCATCAGGTTCTTGAATGCGCGGGTGTGGCCGTTGGCGGTCGCTTCGGCATACCAGAACAGGGCCTGCTCGTAGTTGACAGGCGTGCCATTGCCCTCTCTGAAGCACTGGGCGAGGTCCCACTGCGCCTGGTGCACGCCATGGCCGGCAGCCAGCTTGTACCATTTCACTGCCTGCTCGGCGTTCCTGGTGAGGCCGTCGCCTTTCATATAGCAGTTCCCCACGTAGAACATGGCCTGGGGAAAACCGGCTTCGGCCGCTTTCAGCAGATAGTTGGCGCCGGCTTTTTTATCCTGCTTGACTCCTTTGCCTTCCACGAGCATCTTGCCATAGTAGAACGTGCAGGTGGCGTCGCCGTTGTCCGAGCCCTTTTTCAGCCAGGGAGCCGCCTCCGCAGCCTTCTTGCTGTTGAGAAGCACCAGAGCGAGCTCGCGCTGGGCGTCCACGCTGTTTTTCTGCGCGGCGTCCTTGAGGAAGGGGATGGCTTTCGACACGTCTTTTTTCACGCCGGTACCGCTCAGGTAGCATTCGGCCACGAGCATGTCGCTCAGCAGATTGCCTTTCCTGGCCCGCTGCACGTTCTGCTCGAGAAGCGCCTTGTTGCCGCCCTTTATCGAGCGCAGATACAGCCGGGCGGCTTTCAGGGAGTCGGCCGTGGTTCCGTGGCCGGTTTCGTAGCACATGCCCATATTCCCGATGGCCTTGACGTTTCCCTGCTTGGCCGCTTTGGTCCACCACTGGAGGGCTTCGCGGTAGTTTTGCTTTACGTGGCGCCCCCGGTAGTACCATCCGCCCACCTCGTTCTGGGCCTGGGCATTGCCTTTCTTGGCTTGGGCGAGCACGTTCTTGATGCTGTCCGTGGCCTCCTCGAGGGTCTGCTGGGCGGCCGCCGCAACGGGAGCGAGAGCTATCGCGGCCGCCACGCTGAATTTGATTATGAACTTGAACATGATCTTTTTTATTTAGGCGTTGAGAATGTCGTCGAGGATATCGGGCTCGCCCAGCTCGGAGCCTCCGTCGGCCAGATACATATCGGTGTCGCCCGATGCGGTGTCGGCGTCCCAGCTGCCGGAGTCGTCGCCGCCGTCGATATCGAGCTGGCTGTCGATATCCAGCTCTATGTCCGTGTCGGTGTCTATCAGGGCCATGTCGTCTTCGTGCACGTAGACATCACTGCCGGTGATGGGCTCCGGTTCGTCTACAAGGGCGAGACTGTCGTCGCCGGGGTGAGGCTCCACGCCGTCCTCGTTGAGGACGAGCACATCATCATCATCCAACATGATGTCGTTGGGGTCGAAGGCGCCGGGTTCTTCCACAGGTGTTTCCACGGCGTCCGTGTCCTGCGTGTGCTCAGTGGCGGGGGCAGTGGCGGGGGCTGCGTGCACGCCGGCCATGCCTTCCAGCACTTCTTCCTCCTGGGCATCCATGGCATTGGTGGCCATGGCAGCAGCTACACCCACGCCGGCAGCTCCGGCGAAACGCGCTGCGTCGCCGGCTATTTTTTTTGATTTCGCCGTCTTTTCCGACTTTTTTTCCATGCTTTCGTTTTCAGGATTGATCTTGATGTTTTCAGTTTCCATAATTTTGTGATTTTGTTGATTACGTTGCGAATTTACTATCTTGCACGCCGTGAAGTCAAGCATTTTACGGCTTCTTGTGTGAACATGCAGCTTTATTTGACGAATTCGATAGATTAGGCTCCCCGGCGCTTCGGCCTCAGCCCTTTATTGGCATATTATTTCATTGCAGCCTCCACGTCACCGGCACTACAAATGTCATTTTCACCGGGGCGCCGTTGTTCAGGCCCGGATAGAACTTTTTCAGTCGCGAAATTGCCTGAATGCCGGCTTCTTCCAGGGCTTTTATAGAAGCCTTCTGGTTGGCGAGGTCACTTTCTTTCAATTCGGCATAGACCTCTTCGCTTTCACCCGGGATAATTTCCCTGAAGGGAGAGATTTTTAAAGAACGCACGACCCTTATGTCAGAAATAGAGCCGTCTTTCCCCACTTCAAACTGATAGATGATGCGCCCCTGCTTACCGGTTTCGGCGGCTATGGCCGGGTATTTCAACTGTTTGTTTATATCTTGGAATAGCTGGCTCTCACCGCCGGGATATTCCGGTTGTCTTTCATCGGTACGGAAATTTGTATCCGTGTCGTTCGGAAGATTGCTATTGTTCCTGTCATATACCTCGCGCCAGTATTCGCCACGTTTTGCGTCGGCCGCGACTCCCAGGCCGGTCAGATAGTAGCGGCTCAATACCTTCTGCGCCGGCACGTAGCCTTGCTGCGCCGACTTCTGCACAAGCACGAAAGCGTTCTTGGGGTCGGGCTTCAATACCCAGTTGGGCTTCGAGCCCACGCCGTTCTCGCTGAGCAACCCCAGCGACAGCTGCGCCTCGGTGTGGCCGAGTTCTGCCGCCCGCTGCAACAGCGGGACGGCCTTGGCCACTTCGCCCGCGGCATAAAGTGTGTTGGCCCTGGCCACCATATCGTCCACGGGGTCGACATCGGAATTGTCGAACAACTCGTGAATGCTCACGGCCGCCGACCCGGCAGGTGTCGCCGCCGCGTCATCCACACAGAGCGAAAGATTGTAAACCTGCTTGGAAAACAGGCGGTACACGCCATGGTCTGAAAACACCACATTCAGTGGCGGCAGCCCGGCGGCCTTGATCACAATCTGCTTCGTTCCTCCGGTGATATAGGCCTGTATCTCCGACCCGTCGTTTATCTTCTCTACTACATTTCCCTCAAAGGAGAGGTCGGAAAAGCCCTCGCCCAGGGCCACCTTCACCAGGGCGCACGGCGTTCCGTTGTTGTCGAGCCGCGGCTTTGTGGATGCCGAGAGGTCGAATGGCGCCGGCTCGAACGACTCCACCCGCAGCGTTTTTGCATGAATCCCGGCTACGCTGAATAAAACCAGAGTTATTGTTGCGAATGTCTTACCCATACACTCATAAATTTACATATTCATTGCACACTATTTTACTATCTTTAGCATCGAAATCGCACTCTTGTCTCCTTGGTCAGCCGCCAAACGAAGCCAATAGCGTGCTTTATCTTTGTCTTTGGGCACCCCATGGCCTTCGTAGTAGTGCAGGCCTAAAAACAATTGTCCGGATGGGAATCCCTTTTCAGCAGCTCTCTGAAACCAGCGGGCGGCCTCTGTGTAATCCTTTGAGACACCTTTACCTTCACGGTACATATAACCGAGCAGCACTTGTCCGTTTGCATCATCCAATTCAGCCGCTTTTCGGAAATAGCGTACTGCCTCTGTGTAGTTCTTCGCAACTCCTTGCCCGTTTTGATACATTAAGCCAAGCGTTGACAGAGCATTAGCGTCTCCTTGTTCAGCAGCCTTTGTAAACCACCTGTAAGCCTCGGCATAATCCTGCGGTACACCCTGGCCGTTATAATACATTATGCCAATCATGCGTGCGGCATTCTTGTCGTCGCTTATCTCTTTAAATAGCGTCAGCGCCCTGTCGTAATAGCCTTCATTATAAGCGTTTGTGCCTTGCTGCAATATATCGGCGATGGAGCCTGATAGACTCTCAGCGGGAGCCGGCGCCGGGCTCGGCCGGGTTGCTCCGGAGCTACCGCTTTTGCGTTCCAGTTCCACGAAAATTTTATTACTGTTGTTTTCGTAAACCATAAATTTGCTGCCTTGGCCCTTGTAGCCTGATGCTACTACCATATATGTGTGTTCCTCGGGCGAAAGAGTAATTTCTGCTACGCCGTTCACGGTAGGGTACTCTTTTTGGTCCACTGTGAGGATCGCATCGGGAGGGGTTATCTTGAAAGTTACTGTTTGGGCCTGAGCTCCGCCAGCCACCTTTACTTCATACACTTTTTTCGATTCAACTGCACCTACATTGGTGTCGTCGAAGCGAATCATCAACGGAGTATAGTCGGCGTGCTTCATCTTCAGGTACTTGGAGCCTGATGTGATATATACCCAATATTCACCGGCCTTGTACTCCACCGCGCCTATCACGCTGCCCTCAAATTCAGCCCCGCCCTGCGCGAAAGCCACCTTGACGAGGGCGCAAGCCTTGCCCGCCATATCGGTGCGGGAATACACCGACGCGCTCAGGTCGGTCTGCTGCGCGCGGATATCCTTGATGTTAAGCTCTTTTACCTGTGCGGCCATGCCGGAGGGACTTTGCATGTTGGCGGATTGCGGTGCGGGGGTGCTACCGGCATTCGCGTCCACGAGTTTCAGCACATAGACTGTCTGCTCCGTGAGCACCGGCACATTGTAGTCGTCGAAAACGATGTGCAGCGGGAAGTGATTGTCGAAAACGAGTTCCACCTGCTTCGAGTCGTGGGCCATGTACACCCACTTTTCCATGCCTTTCGACACTATGTCGCCTACAGCCGAGCCGTTGGCATGGTCGATTCTGTCCGGCACGAACACCTTGAGCAGCGCGCACTTGCGGCCGTTGGCCCCCACGCGGCTGTTGACGCGGGCCGATATATCGCCCGGCGCAGCCTCGAAGCTCCCCACCTTGTATTCCTGGCCGTAAGCGGCCCAGCCTACGGCCAGGATGAGAAACACCGTTGCAAATATGGCTGTTCTGTTCATAAGATTGTATGTGGCTTGTAGTGCCCGGACGCGGTGTCTCTCCGCAGTCAGGGGTAAATGATGGTGCAGGGGAAGAATCCGTGCTCGAAAAGCTCGCCGCGGGTGAATTGCCCCCGTGAATTCACGTAATAGCGGTGCACTTTCAGGTCTACGTTTGTAATGCAAGGTGTATATCGTGTGTGCCCGCTGCGCTCCTCTTCCTCCACCGTCCTGTTGTTGATGATGACACCTTCGTAGCCTACCCACTGAAAGTCGTTGGCGTATTCGGGGTAGTCGCCGAAGAAGAACAGCATTTCATTTATCGTGGGAAGGCGCCATCCGGTGTAGCCACCCTGGCGCCGCTCGTTCAGGCCTTCGCAGAATTTCTTGGCATCAAGATAGTTCATGTCGTGAAGATCGTCTCCCACATAAAACACCAGCGTGTAGTCGCCATCCACAGGGAAGAGAATCATATCGTCAAGGCCGTCGCCATTCTCGATTTTGTCAAATTTATTGCCGCTCATGAGCTTAAGATTGTAGGCCATGGCGTTTTGAATCTTGATGCCGTCGCCCACTTCGGCGAAGTTCACCGTGAGGGGGTCGTAGCCGGCCACGTTGATGTCCACGCGCTTTGTTCCCGCGCTGATGTAGCATTTAAGCTCCGAAACATCCGGCACGGTCTTCACCACATTTCCCGCCACCTTGATCTGGTCGGGCTTCACGCCCTCCGGAGGAAACACTCTGAGCAGCGCGCATTTATTGCCGTTGTTGTCCTTTGGAATATCGGTGTCGACATAGAATTTTTCCTCGGCGGCAAAGCTGCCCACTTTCAGGCCTTTGGCCCACGATGGCACGGCGGCCGCCAGCATGAGCAGCGCCACGAGGATTATACGCTTCAATAATGATTGGTTCATGGTGGTGGTGTTTTGTTATTCAAAAGTAAAATCGTCGAGAGACACGCCACACTCTTCGCCGGCGGCATCGGGCTGCACTATGCGCACCGGTATCATCGTCTCATCCTTCCTGGGGTCGAAATCCCACAGCAGGAACATCCAGTCGCTGCTGCTTTTTCCGGAGGAAGACTCGGTCAAGGTCTGGCGGAATGTGAGGCCGTAGATATCCGGGCGCGACGGGTGCCTGTCGAGCGACACGCCATCTATTTTCAGGATGTATTTCTCCGGGTCGTGCAATGCGGCTACAATCTTGTTGAACTGCCCGGTCAGGGGTCCCTCGAGGCGCTTGCCGTCGTCCTTCCCGAGCGTGAACTTCATGCCGTCCGGGCCGCATAAAAACTCGGCCAGGCTGCTGATGTCATTCTCCAGGAACCACGAATAATAATCGTCGAGCCAGGTGGCTACTTCCAGCCGCTTGGCATGGTCGGTGTCGGCGCCGTAGAATAGCGCGGCCACGTCGTCGCGTTCGAGCATGCCCATGCGCAGGCCTGAGATTGTGCCGTCATTTTCCACCGATAGTGACAGACGTGCCTCCCCGGGCAGTTCAAAACCCGACACGTTCTTTTTAATCAGCACCGGTATCATAACATGTACCTCTTCCACGCCCTCTCTACCACGCGATATTGTTGTAGCTTTTATGGGTAGGAATTCAAGCCTGCGCCATAGATTGGCCAGCTGCTCGGCCGCATCCTTATAAATATTTATTTTCTCTGTGTCGGGCTCTCTATCCTCCGCATGAGCGTCTTTCAACTCGGTGAGGAGCGCCGATATATTTTTTTCTATCTGCTTCTTGGCCCTGACATTCACCGATGAACCGGCTGCGAATTTGAATTCTTCGGCACTCGCCGAGGCGGCCCACACAATGAAAGCTAAGGCGAAGAGTACAATCCTTACAATTTTTTTCATGTGAAATCAATATAAATCAGGGAATAAAGAAATCGTCGAGGGTGAACACGCCGTCGGAGGCAACAATCTGTTCGGGCTGCCATGTGCGCACATGAATCTGCGGGGCCTCAGGGTCGTTAAAGTCCCACAGCAAAAACAGCCAGCCATCATCCATATATGTATCGGTCTGCCATATTTGATGAAGAGTTACACCATAGATATTAGGCTTTGCACCATGCATCACCACTGAAATATGGTCGAACTCAACTTTTACATGCCTGTTTATATGGAATAAGTTTGTTAGCTTCGAAATGTATTGTTCTTTTGATTGCACGGTGTACTTTACCTTCTCTTCCATTCTCACTCCGTTGTCGCCTTTGGTCCTCTGTTTGATTACGCTACCTGTGATGATGAGGGCATCGTCGCTGTAAATCTGATTCAGAGCCTTGATATTCTTTTCGTTATAATAGCAGCGGAAGTCTTCCACCCATTTCAGGATTTCGCGGCGCTGGCGAGTGTCGACCACGCCACCGGGGCTGAACAGTATGCGCGACACATCCTCCTGATTTTCCCATGCAGGCTTAACACCGGTAATCACCCCGCTTCTGTTGAGGGATATGGTCAATTCCCGGTTAAGCGATTCATTGTAGGACGCATCGGTGGGTTTCATCGTTATGGGGATGGATCTTACCTGATAGCCTTGAACATCGTTGAGGCATTTCGAGATGTTGCCCGACTTGTCGCACACGAAACGCGCGTCCTCCCACAGTGCGCTTAAACGGTTTTTAGCCTCCTGCTCCATATTGATGGCCGAAAGGTTAAGCGCCGTGCCGCTGCGGCCCGCGCGGTCAATCTCGGTGAGCAGCGCCGAAATGTTGCTTTCCATGCGGGTTTTCAATGCGCCTGCCTGGATGGTGTTGGGCGAAAACTTGAAAGTGACCTGGGCCACGCCGTTGAAGCGGCACAGCATGGCCATTATCAGAAGTAGTAGTTTTATGGGTTTCATCGGTACCATACTATGACTTTGCAGTTTGAATAATTGGTTTCTGAGTCGGGGTTATTTGTGCGGTGGTTTATTCGGTTATGCGCGTTTTTAGGAGAGAGTATCGCCAGTATGCCGTACATCTCATCTATCAGTATCGTATAGGCATCGGCGGGCACATCGGCCGGCGATGTGCCGTAGCCGGTTTCCTTTATCAGTCCGCGGTTCTTGAAGCCGGAAAGGAATCCTTTAATCTCGGTCCAGTTATCCTGGTTGCACAGTGTTTCCAGAACTTCATTGGAAAACGGGCTGCTCATCGATGTCCCGGCATATCCCGAACGGTCGGGGGCACCGGAGGATTGGCCGGCCGGGGAACTCGTAGCGCTGTTGCCGGCGGGGAGGGACGGGGCCGGCGCGAACTGAGACACTACCTCGGAGCGTGAGCTACGCGTGATGGACAGCAGCCGGTCAATGGGCATATACACCACCACATAATACCGCTCCTTGTTCTTGCTTACGAGCTCCTGAACCACGGTTTGAATATCCGGCACTCCAAGCGCGTCGCATCCTTTTTCGGCACGCACTTCGTTGGCCACATTCAGTAGGTCCAGCAAGGCATTGTTATAGGCTATGGACTTGTCTTCATTGAAATCTTCGCCGAACACCATGCTTTCATCCATTTTCACCTCGTCCATCTGCCGCTCAATCTCATCCTGTGCCTTCAACACGGGAGGCATCACGACGGCTGAAATGAATGCGATAACGACTGCTATGAGGAATTTATTTGACATATTTTATCTTCTCTTTTTCAGTCTTTTTTACATAGGGAGCAAAAAGCTCATGCACGTTGTTTGTGGGAATGAACAGGCTGGCCCGGGCCCGGATGTCGCCCTTGCCGTTTATCACGTCTTCGGGCTTGCACACTATTTTGAGCGTGTGGTCGTAGCCTTTCCTCTTATTATACAGGAACAACGCCCCTTCCAGCACCCCGTTCTCGAATTTTTCCACACCCCAGAACGGAACACATCCGTCGGATTCACACATCGCCAGAAATTGGTCAAGCGCAACCGACACCTCATTCTTTTCGCCGTACTCATGTCTGAGGATTGAAATATTGATTTTTGTATTGCCGTATTTTTCAGATGGATATAAAAACAAATTGGCAATGGATTCCTTGGGCGAAGCGGCATCCCACACGGGATCGGTACCGTTGTCACTGAAATACACGTCGCGTGTAATGAGGCGGCTATGATATGCCGCCCCGGGGTAAACCGAGATATTAGCGCTATACGGTTCAAGGCGGCCGGCCTCGATTGTCTCGAATTTTGCCCTGCTGCCATTGTAGGAACGCAGTTTTGTGATAAAGTCTTCCTCGATATCGGTTCTTGAGCCCTTTGAATTAGTGTCGTAGCCCACCGGGATGGTGACGCTCACAGTCTTGCCGCCCAAATCCCAGGAGGCCGACATGGATTTGGAATTCATCGAATTCACGGAGCAGGACGAATCAGGCCCGAGTTTCTTGAAATCGGCTATCGTGCCCGATGTGATTACCAGCTTGTCAAAAGGTTCGTCGGAGATCCCCAGGCTCTTGGCAAGGAGCGCTTCCTCCATATAACCCAGCAGTTCCCTGTCCACCGACCTTTTCATATCTTCGGAGAACAGATTGAGCCCTATATGGCTTATAGCACCATTGTTCTTTACCACCCTCACGTCATAGCCGTTCACGGCAATCACGGTATCACAATCGGATGCACCGGAGATTGAGCCGTTGCCAACGTGTCTGGCCAGCATTTCGGGCGCATTTAAATTTTCGGCACGGCTCATTGAGCACACGACCGCGCATAGCAGTAATATCACGTATTTTCTCATGGTATTATCGTTTTAAGTAAATTACCGTAACTGTCGTAGAGTTTCCCGCTTACCAGGTGCCCGTTGTCGTAGGTGGCTATAAAGTAGTCGCCGGGATTTGCCTCGTAGGAAGTGCTCCGGTCCACGCGATGGGTGGCGCTGAACACGATTTTTCCTTTACCGTCGGGTTTCCCGCTCTTTATGCCTCCGGTCCATGTGCCGTAGCCCAGGCTCAACGTGCCTGCCGATACGGCGGCCGGTTTCACAGGCGCGGGCGCGGGCTTCGCGGGCTCCGGGGCGGGTTTCACAGGCGCGGGCTTCACTGGCTCCGGCGCGGGCTTCACTGGCTCCGGAGCGGGCTTCACTGGCTCCGGAGCTACGGGAGGCTCTACCTGCTCTATGACGGTATCGGGATGCTCCTCCCGTGGAGTATCCTCAGGCGCCGCGCCCTTTGCCCAAAGCATCAGCACGATAGCCACGGCACACACCGCTGCTATCGAATAGGCCACAACGCGGCCCCGCGACGGGCCCTTGCCGCCTTCTATGCCTATCACCTCGGTGTCCTTGCCGCCGTGGCTCTTCAGCCCTAAATCCGATTTAAGCACAGCCACGCATGAGCTGCGGTCTTCGTAGGACTTGTTCAGCCCCTTGCAGATGCCTTCCACAGCATCGGCCGGCACCTTTCCGGCCAGCGCCTGCCTGATTTCCGGCAGCCTGAGCTCGGCGGCGCTCTTGGGCGCCGTGCCCGTAAGGCAATACACCAGCGTGGCCGTCAACGCGTAGATGTCGGTGGCCGGCAGAAACTCCCTTACGCCCGCATATTGCTCAAGCGGCGAGTAGCCCTCGCTCACGCCCTGCACGCCTTTCGGCGACGTCTTGTCGCCGTTTTTCTTGAAATGCACGCTCAGCCCGAAATCTATCAGCACCGGCACCGTGCCGTGAAGCCCGGCATGAAGCATTATATTGTCGGGCTTGATGTCGAGATGGTTTATTCTGGAATTGTGAAGAAACTCCACCGCATCAAATATGGGCGCCAGCAGCTTCAGGGCCTCCTGATAGCCAAGCTTGCCCTTTGACTCTACGTAGGACGACAGTGACCGGCCGTTGATATACTGCATCACATAGTAGGCCGTACCGTTCATTTCAAACACCTCGTTCACCTTCACGATATTATCGTTTTGCGCGCCCAGGGCATGAAGTTTGCGCGCCTCGGCTATGAAATCGGCCTTGCTGCGCTCATATTCCGCCAGTTTCTCGTATCGGGGCACCACGCGCTCGTCCACCCTCATGCAGAATGCCCCGGGGAAGTGCTCCTTGATGGCAAACTTTGCTTCGGTAGTTACGTTGCCCACCCGCAGCTCGCCCATCACAAGATAGGTGATGCCGAAGCCCCCTTGCCCCAGCACTTCCACCACTCTGTACCTGGCGGCTCCGCTGTCCAGAACCGCCCCTTCATTTAATGAATTATCTGCTGCCATATTTTTATTTCCTTCTTAAGGGTCTTAATCTTCTATTAGTTATAATCACGATATTTTCAGCTGATTTTAGGGATTCCTGAGCCGAATGAAAATTATTTATTCGGATTGCTCCGCCAATCCTCATTATAATTTTCCATCGGCTCAGTTAGCTTACAATTCAAGAATGTGAATTTGCCGGAATCATGAGCAACATTAGAGCGCGAGGCGCAAGCCGAGGTTGTAGTTGCGATCGCCTGGAGCAAGGCAGTTGCGATTGGCCACCCGGCAGCTAGCGGCGGCGTAGTCCCAGCTACCGCCACGAAGGACGCGATCGGAGCTGTTGCGCGGTTGGCTGTACGAGCTGCTGTAATTATCAGCGCACCATTCCCACACGTTGCCGCTCATGTCGAATATACCCAGCTCGTTGTCCAGTTTTTGGCCCACGGGATGAGTGCGCATTCCGCTGTTTTCTTCGTACCAGGCCACCCGGTCTATATCATTGCTGCCGCTGTATTTATAGCCGCGTGAGCGCTTGCCGCCGCGGGCAGCGAATTCCCACTCCGCTTCAGTGGGCAGGCGGAAATTGCGCCCCGTGAGCCGGCTCAGCCTCTCGACAAATTCCTGACAGTCGTCCCAACTGACATTTTCCACCGCCAGATTAGGGCCTGGGAATTTAGATGGATTGCTGCGCATTACTGCTTCCCACAGCTGCTGCGTCACCTCGGTTTTGCCTATATAAAATGTGCTTACGTTTTCGTTGTGCACCGGCGTTTCGTTATTCCATCCATCATCGCTACCCATCATAAACGAACCTCCGTCTACGCGCACCATCTCGAAGGTGACGCCGTTGACATTGAATGTCTCGACAGCTGCGCCACCTGCCGACTCCTGAGAATCGGGCTGAGTGGTTCCGGGCACGCCGGCCTTGCGCTCAAGCTCCACAAACAGCTTGTTATCACGGTCTTCATCCACCACGAACCGGCTCCCGTAGCTTTCGTAGCCCGGAGCCACCACCATATAGGAGTGCTCGCCGGGCGACAGCTGTATTTTGGCCATGCCGTTCACTGTGGGATACTCCTTCAGGTCTACAGTGAGGATAGCATCGGGCGGAGTTATCTTGAAAGTTACGGTCTGGGCCTGGGCTCCCCCGCCCACCTTTACGCCATACACCTTTTTTGCCTCAAGCGGGCCCACCGGGTCGCCGTCGAAGCTAATCATCAGGGGAGTATAGTCGGCGTGCTTCATCTTCAGATACTTGGAGCCAGCCGTGACGTACACCCAGTATTCGCCGGCCTTGTAGTCCACGGTGCCTATCACGCTGCCCTCAAATTCGGCCCCGGCCTGCGGGAATGCCACCTTTACGAGCGCACAGGCATTCCCCGCCAAGTCGGCGCGGGAATACACCGACGCGCTCAGGTCGGTCTGCAGCAGCCTCGCCCCCTCGAGCCGCAGGTCCCGGGCCTGCGACGCGGGCCACGCCGCCATCAATAATATCAATATGCAAAGTCGCAGGAGTTTCATACCAGTTTCTTTATCGTTTTTCTTCTGTTGAGCGGATTTATTTCATTTCAAACCTGACAACGCTGTAGAATTCAGCCTCGTTTTCGGCTATTCCGCTTGTCATCTCAGCTCTCGTAGATAGCTGAGATGGGGAAACGCCGCACGATATCAAATATTTTTGAACATTCCCGGCTCGCTGTTGCAATATTCGTTGGTTTACAGCTGCCGAACCGGTAAAGTCAGGCTGACTGGCTAATATCAAGTATGACGCGTTTGGATTACTTTTCATCTTATGCGCCACATATTTAAGGATGAGCTTGTCGTCACGCCTGAGCGTACTCTCATCCAATCCGAAGAATATCATGGGGAACGCAACGGCCACATTTTTCAGATAATCGCTTTCATTCATCCCCAACTGATTGATCATCTTATTGAGAATTCTGCAATAATTACTTGATCCGGGCCCTTTCCCACACTGGCGGTAATACTTCTGAGCAGAAGACCAATTTATCGGCGTGCCTATGCCGTGCTGACACAATACAGCCAGGTCATTCTGCGCTACAGGATGCCCTTTCTCGGCTGCTTTCTCCAGCCACGCCACTGCGATATCATACTCATTATTATCATAATATTGGCCGGCCTTTTGGAATTCTTCCTCGCCGTCGGTCTTGGCGGCAGCCTCTCCGGGAGCTTCCCGGACCGGAGCTTCCGCCGGCGATGCCTCGGACTCGCGGGGGGCGGGGCTGGCTTCCGCTTCGAGCGGCGCGGCCGGGGCCGGGACGGTGTCGGGCAGGGCGGCCATTGAATCCGCCACGCATTGCGTGCTGTCGGCGGCCGGGGCAAGCGGTTCTTCGGCCGGCGCGTGGCCGCGGGTGAGGAATATCAGCCCGGCCACCACGGCAAGAAGCACCGCGGCGCAGGCTATGTAAAGAGCCGGGCGCTTGCGCGACGCTGCCGCCGTCAGGGCCGTGGTTTCCGTCGCTACGGGCTCCCGGGCAGGGACCGGCTTTACGGGCGTCTCCGCGGCGACGGGCGGAATAAGGCCTGCCAGCGACGCCGGGCGCTTGTCCGGCACGGCCGAGAGCGCCTGCAGCAGCCGCTCTTTCAGGGCGTCCGACATGCCGGGCACGGCCTCCGCCAGATACTCCGGCATATCCGCATAGATGAGCTCGGTGGACTTCCGGGGGTTGGCGCCCGAAAGGCAGAACAGCAGCGTGGCGGCCATAGCATACACGTCGGCCGCCGGAGAAAACTTCGTGATGCCGGCATATTGCTCTATGGGCGCGTAGCCGTCGGAGCAGCCCAGGATATTGATGGTGGACGTGGCGTTGCCCTTGTCGTCGTAGTGCTTCGACAGCCCGAAGTCGATCAGCACGGGGCGCAGCGAGGCGGTGCCGTCGGCGTTTTCCTCCTCGGTGATGATGATATTGTCGGGCTTGATGTCGAGATGCGTCAGGCGGCACGAGTGGAGATAGTCCACGGCGCCGGCCACGGGAGCGAGCAGCCGCAGGGCATCGTCTTCGGCCAGGGGGCCGTGCTCTTCCACGTAGGCCCTGAGCGATTTTCCCTCGAGATACTCCATCACGTAGTAGGCCGTGCCGTTGGCCTCGAACACCTCGTTGACCTTCACGATGGACGGATGGCCGTTGCCCACGCGCTGCAGCCGCTTGGCCTCGCCCAGGAAGTCCTTCATGGAATTTTCCACCGTCTCGCGCTGCTTGCCCAGGCCCGTGATGATGCGCAGGGTGTCGCTGTCGCGCTCGCAGTATTCGCCGAGGAAGTGCTCCTTTATGGCAAACCGCACGTTCACCGTGATGTTGCCTATCTTCCGCGCCGATGTCACGAGATAGGTGATTCCGAAGCCTCCGGAACCCAGAACTTTCACCACACGGTATTGATACTGCCCGGAACTGAGCACAGAACCTGCCGGCAGAGCATTGGGATGTTTCATGGATTACTGCTTGAACATGTTTTTTACGAAGTGTATGAAGCCCTTGCCGGCCGGCGCGGGCGCAACGGGAATCTCCGTCACCATCTCGCGGGGGGCATCCAAGGGCGCCGTGGCTGCCGCGCCGGCGCCATCCTCCGGCAGGGGGGACGCGCCGGCCATCTCGTCCATGTCGTGCACCACGTCGCGCACGCCTATGAGATAGGCGGTGTTGTTGTCGTCGCTGCCGCTGCTCAGCGCCTCGATGCGGCTCATCTTTTCGGCATCGCCGCAGCCGGAGCTCAGGATGCCGCACAGGCGCGCGTCGTCGATCTGATGCAGCACGCCGTCGGTGCACATGAAGAAGTAATCGCCGGCGTCGATGTCGCGGATCTGTATGGCCGATGCGGTCGTGGACTTGCCCGGACTGATGCAGCGGGTTATGATGTTGCTTTGCGGGTGGCCTATGGCTTCCTCGGGGGTGAGGTTGCCGGAATGCACCAGGGCGTTCACCAGCGAATGGTCTTCGCTGCGGTAGAGAATGCCGCTGCCGGGACGCACATGATAGATGCGGCTGTCGCCTATGTGGGCGCAGAACGCCCCCGCCGCATTGAAGCACACGAAGGTCATGGTGGTGCCCATATCGGTGGGTGCTCCGGCCGCCTGGTCCAGGCGGGCGTAGACCCTCTCCATGAGAGCCGCGAACTCAGGCGCGCCGAAGCTCCAGGAGGGGTCGAAGCCCTTCATGAAGTCGGCGGCAGCGCGGCACACCGTGGTGCTGGCCACCTCTCCCTTGTCGTGGCCGCCCACGCCGTCGCACACCACGAATGCCACACCGGGCCCCTGCGGCATATCCGCGTCGGGGAAGCGGGCGTCTTCCTGATTGGAGCGCTTTCCCTGCCGGATAAATGAATATGGCTGACTGAGGTGTATTTTCATCAGATATCTTTGTCGAAACGGAATTTTGTCTTTCCCAGCACTATCGTATCGCCGAAATTCAGCGACACGGTTTCTCCGGGCTCCATCCTCTGCTCGTTGTGGTAGACCGGATTCGTGGCCTTCAGCACGCTCAGCTTGAACGTGTAGCCCCGCGCGCTGAGGCCCACATCGATCTTTATCGAGCGGCGGGAAACCGTGCTGTCGTTCTTAATGGCGATATCCGGCATATCCGCCTCTTCGTGGCGCCCCACCGTGTGAGAGCCCGGGCCCAGGGGATAGCTCTTGCTGGTCCAGCGGCGCAAGAGCACGAGCTTGCCTTTTATCAGCGGAGTGGTTTCGTCAAGGCTCAGAACCTTTGTCTTCTCCCGCACGTTTGCCGAAATGCGGCCTTTGCACGCCGGGCACTGAAATTCCTTTCGCCCGGCCTTCTGCGAATTGATGCCTATCTCCTGCGTGCCGCAATGCGGACACATGAACTTATACATCTCGCCCACAATAAAATCGTCGCTGAGGGCAATTTCCTTGTTCGAGGAATTGTCCGGCCGCCCGGCGCCGGCCTCCGCGGCGGGAGCGGCAAAGGCATCCAGCCCCTTGAGATTCAGTTTTTTCCTGATATTGCAATAGGGGCACGTCACGGGATACACGCCGGATTTCGCCGGGCGCTTGAGCTTTATCGCTTTGCCGCATTCCGGGTTGAGGCAGCGGAACACCAGAATCGTATTATCGGCCATGGATCACGAAATCAGGTCGTTTGCTATCATATCGGCTCCGTAATCGTCATCATTGTCCGTGGCAGCCAGGTAGGTGGGGTCGGTGTAGACGCCCATCACGGCATCGTCCACCGTGAGGTTTCCGGCGCTCGCCATGCAGCCGCTTGAATCAAGCAAGGGAGTGCCACCGGCGTCGGTGATTATGTCAAACACACCGTCGTCGTCTACGTCCACCATCACGAGCTGGTTGCCTGCCGCATCGTGGAAAGACGCCCCTGTGTGGCTCTCTCCGTCGAGGGCGTAGACTGTGCCTATTTCATCGAAATTGACCACATCGGCCATGTCTATATCATCGGGGTCAATCTCGTCTCCGGCCAATATCGCATCGGCCACGTCATCGGGGTCCACCGCTCCCACGGAAGAAATTCCGCCGTCGGCCTCTCCGGCCTGAGACTCGCCTGCCGAGTCACCGGCTTGGGCGACATCTCCGCCGTCGGTCTCTCCCGGCTCCGGGTCTGTAGGTTCGCCGGGCTCTGCGACGTCGCCGGGTTCCACCAGGTCGCCGGGTTCTTCAACGTCGCCGGGTTCTTCAACGTCGCCGGGCTCCACCAGGTCGCCGGGCTCTTCGACGTCGCCGGGCTCCACCAGGTCGCCGGGTTCTACCGGGTCGGGCACTATAGGGTCGGGCACTATAGGGTCGGGCACCATCGGGTCGTCAATATCTACCGGCGCCGGGCCTGCAGGATTCTGCACGCCGGGGGCGCCACCCTGATGCGGAGGAGCCGGCTGTTCCGGCTGTGGCAGTTCCTCCTCAGCAAGTCCATCCACCACACCGGCTTCCATAGCCATTGCTCCCGCCACTCCCATAGCACCGGCGGCTGCGGCAGTTGCTGCGTGGGAGGCGACATTGTTTTTCTTCCCGGAGTTGTTGCCGTTACCGGGATTGATTATCATCGTACTCATGTCTTGTAGTTTTAAAGATTGCGACGCAAATTTAATGTCAGACCACCCCGGGGAGCAAACAATCGCAGGTGTATCGTGTGAACCTCCGGGATTATTGTATGAAACCTGTTGTTTTAGACCACGGGCACTACCATTCGGCGATTACCTTGTCGTACATTCCCTCCGGTGCTATAAGCTGCGGATGCTGAAACTCGTTGCTTCTCTTAAGCACATCGGGGTATATGTACCTGAATAGTTCTATTACGGTTACGCGCCGGTCGTTGTCCTTGTCGGCACGTCCTCTCAATCCTTTCAGGAGTGCCTGCGTGAAGAAACCGGCACCCAGCATGGTACTCTCCACCGAATACTCCTGCGGGCGGCATGCCACGATAAAAGCCTGGTCGGGTTTGGCCCGCACGCTTTTCATCCATCGGGTGTCCGGCGCGCTGGCCGCCATGCTTCCGGCGTGGCACGCATCGATGAAACATATCTTCTCGCCGGCTGCCGAAGCTGCGAGCGTGCCCACGATATCGTCGTAGGAGATAGACCTGTCGTAGCCGCATATCGCGCCGGGCGCCCCATGGCCGCTGTAGAAAAACACTATGCGGTCGTCTTGCGTAGCGCGCCGGCAGATAGCCCGCAGTTTCTCGAGCACATTCGCCCGCGTCACATTTTTGCTCGTAAGCAGCGTGATATCCCGGGTCTGCGTCTCCATCACTTTCTTGAAGCGTTTCGCATCTTTTGTGGTCTGATGCAGGTTGTTGGCATCGTTGCCGTAGTTTGACACGCCCGTCACGAGCACATAGGTCCTCGCGCCTGCCACCACAGCCATCGCTGCCATAAACAATGAAAAAAGAATCCTCTTCATGCCTCACTTTGCCTTGCAGCGCGAGCACTGCATGTTATGTATGTCGAAATCGGAGACAGGGTAGCCGCACTTCGGGCACGTGAGCACCTTCTGCCGCCGCTGCTTCAGTGTCTTTAAGCCGTGCTGGTCGATACCGAAGAAATATCCCACTATGAGCGGGGCTCCGGCCATGGCGAAACGCGATATCCACAGATTCAGGCTGGCATCCTCCTTAAGCGCCGGCACCACAAACTGCGCGGCCACGCACAGGCCCATCGCCGCCGGCGACGTGAACTTCACTATTTTCATATTCCTGGCGTTGCGCCGCTCCATTTCTTCCTCCCGGGCTATCTGGTGCTTCAGCATTTTCTTCAGCTGCCTGAACTCGTAGGCGTACGACTCGTCGTCGGCGAGCACCCGATGGGCCATGAACACAAAACTGCTGTGCCCTTCCTGGCCGAGGCGCACCACGGTTTTCTCGTCTATCACCTTATTATATACCCTCTGGAAGTTTCCGTTGCGGTCCTTCACGTAGGTGCCGTTTCCGCTGTCCAGGTCTTCGAGCTCCCAACGGTTGTCGTCGTGCACCGTGATCTTAGCGTGCCTGCCGCTCACCCCCACCTTCTCGGCAGGAACAGCCACCGAAGAATCCGGGCTTCGCCCTATGATATACTCTGTTGCCATTATATGTCCGTAGTATAGCGTTTGATGTAAAATTCGTTGATTTTCTGCTTGTAATCCTTAAGCAGCGGTTTAGGCACCAGCAGCGAGTAGGAATGCTCGCCGCAATCCGAAAGAATGATTTTCTGCTTCAGAATACTGATTTCCGACAGATACGACTGGTTGATGATAAGACTTCTGCCCAGCCGCACGAAAGGCGACGGCTTATCCTTGGGCCACGTCATGCGGATGTATTCCTCCACCTTCGACAAGCCCACGGTCAGCAGATGTGTTTCTCCCATTATATAATTCATATGTGTATAATTGCCGTTGGCTTGAAAAAAAGCTATCTTTTCCAAGTCGATGATTAGCAATTCGTCGCGCGAGTTTAAACACAATTTGTACATAATCCGGGCTTTGTTTTGTTGATATCTCTTGATAAGAGAT
>CAYUUN010000029.1:0-28373 GCA_964447895.1 uncultured Bacteroides sp.
TGGGCGTGCAGGCCTCGGCCATCGTGGTGCAGGGCCTGGCCAACGGCTCGCTCGACGTGCGCGAGTTCTCGCGCCAGCTGGGCAAGGAAGTGCTCGTGGGCCTGCTCAACGCCACCATAATATCTTCCGTGATACTGGTCTACAACCTCATCATGCTGCCGTCGCAGCTGGCCGTGACGCTCAGCGTGGCCGTGTCGCTCTTCGCCGTGGTGATGTTTGCCACGCTGCTGGGCACCGTCGTGCCCCTGACGCTGGAGAAGCTCCACATCAACCCCGCGCTGGCCACCGGCCCCTTCATCCAGATAAGCAACGACATCGTGGGCCTGCTCATCTACGTGGGCATCTCCACCTGGTTCCTGCGCATCTTCGGGCTGTAGAGCCCGGCGGGTGCAGGCACCTACCGCTTATCTAAATGGAAAGGAGAAGTTGTAAGTAGCAGCTTGTTTACGGCAATTTTTAAAAATTGCCTGGAATTTGGGGATATTTTCACTCTTCCGGTGGGAATCCAATGATATACGCCGCAGCGATGCATCGATTTAAGCATAGGTGCTTTTGCAGGCAGCCACGCTTTTAGCCATTTTACTTTTTTAATCATCTCATCGATATTCGCGGTGTCGGCCGGGTGAATTTCTATAAAAAACACCTGGCCGTTGAACTCCACGGCATAGTCCCATCGCGAATCTGCCGGATAGATATTCTTGACAGCTGTGTCGATATCAACACTCCCGTCGATTAATCTCGGATTGTCTGCCTTAAGCATTTTTGAGTCAGTCCTTAAGGCGGATAATCCGGGACGTGCTTTCCCTTTTATTTCGGCACAACTATCAACGGCTGAAATAAAAGATGCAGATGAAGAAGGAGTTTGTGTTTTTTTAATCCTGGCCATATTCACCGACAATTTCAGTGGCGCGGCTCGCGAAAGAAGACAATCCGCCCCATTCCGCCACTATCTGATTTGAATCCATAACATCAAGCGATGAGATGTCGGCGGATTTAACTCCCTGATTATCTTTAGAGCTAAAATAATAGGCTTTTATCGTCTTTGATTTCAGTTCATCAAAAATAGATTTGTTCTTGAAATTTCCCTCAAGATTAAAGAGCTTGCACATAGCTTTCTTTAATTGTTTCTCGTCGAGATTCGACAAAGTCTGCAATGCCCATGCAAAATCAAGGAATACCGGAGAGTGGGTGGAAATAATCACCTTAAATCCTTGCTGCATGAGCTCGATAATCTCGATTATTACCGACTCAATCGCAAGCGGATGTAATCCCATTTCAGGCTCCTCGATAATCACCCATTGATAATTGTCTCGCTTAACCACCGATGAAGTAGGGCCGGTTAAACAGTAAATCGCCAGCAACAATGGCAAAAATTCCTTTTGGCCGGCGCTCCATGTCATGAATGGCAGTTTTACTCCGTTGACGAGCATTTTAAGTTTTCTTTGGCCCCCGGCTTGGTCAATTACAACTTTTCCATTATGGAATATCGAAGAATTAATGGATTCTTTGACGCTGTTTTTCAATCTGAGATTCATGGGGAATATCACATCGGGGTTGCCCAGACCGCCCTGCATAAACACACGGAGTGTCTCGCTGAAAAAGCGCAAAACGTACGGGGTGGACAAATCGAATTCCATGAAATTCTTTGGACGACCATCAGAGATACTCAAAATCCTTTGAGCCGGCACATAGAATACACTTTCGACATTGTTTTCAGCCGGTTTTTTTAATGCTGTCTTTAAAAGCCTGCCGGTGACGTTGTTGCTATTCAAAAGCACTTTTGTAGAGTCGCTGACAAGTTCCGATAGCCCTTCGCCAAAATAATACTCGGTGAGGGGTAAAGTAGCTGATTTTCCGAGTATATAATTGTACTTTTTGAGAGTAGAAACTATATGCTGGTGATCTTTGACGAGTTTGAACAGTTCAAGAAACAGGCTTTTACCGGAAGCCTGCGGCCCTATTAAGATAGTCAAATCTCCAAAAGACACATCCACACTGCCGATAGGACCGAAATTAGAGACTTGCAATCTCTCAGATTTAGGTGCTGAATAACTCATCTTTAAAGAATATATCTCGTTTTTGAAACTTAATATATCGGCAGCAGCCGTCTGGCTACTTCCGTAAACGCAAAGGTAATTGTTTTTCAGAAAATAAACAAACATAAATCTTTTAATGCTTCCCGGGCGCATCTTCGGGCTGTAGAGCCCGGCGGGCTATTATAAGTCTTTAGCTTATTTATTTTGTTTTTGGGGGAGGGCGGCAACTTTTTTTGGTTGGTCGATGTTTTATAGGTAACAAAACAATCTATTAACACAACCAAAATTCCAAAAGACATGACAACTGCCCCTCTCCAAGGTATTAAAGTCGTAGACTTTACCGAAGTACAGTCCGGACCTTCCTGCACACAGATGCTCGCATGGCTCGGTGCCGATGTGATCAAAATCGAACGTCCCGGTGTCGGCGACGCCACCCGTAAGGAACTTCAGTTCGACCCCAACCTCCCCAGCTACTACTATCTGCAGCTCAACAGCGACAAGAAGTCGCTGACGCTTGACGCCAAGACCCCCGACGGCAAGGCCATCCTGACCAAGCTGATCGAGGGCTGCGATATCTTCGTGGAGAACCTCCACCCGGGTGCAATGGACAAGCTGGGCTTCAGCTGGGAAGTGGTGCACAAGCTCAACCCCAAGTGTATCTACGGTACAATCAAGGGTTTCCCTCTTTCGTCGAAGTACAGCAACCTGAAGGCCTACGAGCCTATCGCACAGGTGACCGCCGCCGCCGCTTCGACCACCGGCTGGTATGACGGCCAGTACAATATCCCCACCCAGAGCGGCGCAGCCCTGGGCGACAGCAACACCGGTATGCACCTGCTCATCGGTCTTCTTGCCGCCCTGCAGCAGCGCAACCACACCGGAGAGGGCTGCTACGTATATCAGTCGATGCACAACGCCTGCCTGAACCTGTGCCGTATCAAGACCCGCGACCAGCTCACGCTGGACAAGATCGGCTACCTCACCCAGTTCCCGCAGTATCCCGACGGTAAGTTCGGCGACTGCGTGCCCCGCTCGGGCAACATCGAGGGCGGCGGCGTGCTGGGCTGGACCTACAAGTGTAAGCCCGCAGGCGGCTACGACTCCGAGGAAGACGCCAACAACTTCGTATACATCATCCTGCAGCGCGGCGCCAAGGACTTCGAGGCAGCTTGCAAGGCCATGGGCTTTGAAGACTGGCTCACGAACCCCGACTTCAACACCGCCGACGCCCGCGACCGCAACAAGCAGGCTATCTACGAGCGCATCGGCCAGTGGACGGCCGACAAGACCAAGTATGAGGTGACCAGCATCCTCGGCCCCGCCGGCGTGCCTGTAGGCCCCGTGCTCTCCACCAAGGAGATGATGACCGATGAAAGCCTCTACGACGGCAACACCCTCGTGCGCATCAACCAGGGTGGCGAAATCGGCGAATTCGTGACCGTGGGTTGCCCCTTCACCATGAGCAACTACCAGCCCACCTATGGTCCTGCTCCCTCGCTGGGCGGCAACAACGCCGAAGTGCTCACCGCACTGGGCTACACCGCCGAGCAGCAGGCACAGTTTGCCGCAAACGGCACCACCGAACCTATTAAGAAACCCGCCGCCGACGCCAGCACCGCCGCAGCTAATACTACGAAATAATGGCTACGAACACAACAACAACCCCCAATACAGCTGCCGCTCCCAAGTTTCCTGAACAGGTGACCGGCATGTACATCCTGGCCGAGGCCCTCAAGCGCGTGGGTATCACGGATGTCTACGGACTCGTGGGCATTCCCGTCACCGAGGTGGCCTTCGCCATGCAGAAAATAGGCATGAACTACTACGGCTTCCGCTTCGAGCAGCAGGCCGGCATGGCAGCCGCCACCCACGGCTTCCTCACCAAGACTCCCGGCGTGCTCCTTACGGTGTCGTCGCTGGGCTTCATGAACGGCCTCACGGCCACCACCAACGCCACGGTCAACTGCTACCCGATGATTCAGATTTCGGGTGCGTCGGACCCCACCATGGTGGACATGGACATGGGCACCTACGAGCAGCTCGACCAGCTCAACACGGCCCGTCCCTTCGTCAAGGCAGCCTTCCGCTGCAGCCACGCCAAGGACATTCCCCAGGCCGTGGCCCGCGCCTATCGCGCCGCAGTGAGCGGCCGTCCCGGCGGCGTGTATATCGACATGACCACGCCGGCCCTGGCCGAAATCATGGATGCCTCGGAGGCCGAAAAGCTCTTCTACGAGCCTGTCGATCCCGCATCGCCCGTGGCTCCTAACGCCGCTTCCGTCAAGCGCGCCGTCGACCTCATCGCCTCGGCCAAGCGCCCGGCCATCCTGCTGGGTAAAGGCGCGGCCTACGCCCAGGTCGACGACAAGATCAAGGAGCTCATCGAAACCTACAATATCCCCTATCTGTCGATGTCAATGGCCAAGGGCCTGATGCCCGACAAGGGCCCGCTGAGCGCTCTCTCGTGCCGTAGCACCATCATGGAGCAGGCCGATGTAGTAATCGTGGCCGGCGCGCGCATCAACTGGATGCTTTCCTTCGGCCGCGGCAAGTGGAACCCGAACGTGAAATTCGTGCAGCTCGACGTGCAGCCCACCGAGATGGACCGCAACGTGCCCGTGGCCGCTCCCGTCGTGGGCGACCTGGGCGAGTCGCTCGACGCCATCCTGGCCGGCCTGAAAGGTCGCACCATGAGCGCCGACCCCACCTGGGTGACCTCCCTGCAGGCCGAGAGCACGGCGAAGAACGCCAAGTTCGAGCAGCGCCTTAAGGATGCCTCCACGGCATCGCCCATGAACCACTGGACGGCCCTCTCGGCCATCAAGCCCATCCTGGAGAGCAACCCCGACGTGATTCTCGTGAACGAGGGCGCCAACACCCTCGACGACACCCGCGACACCGTGGACATGGCTCTTCCCCGCCACCGCATTGACTGCGCATCGTGGTCGATCATGGGCATGGGCATGGGCTCCACCATCGGTGCGGCCGTGGCCACCGGCAAGAGCGTAGTGGCCATCGAGGGCGACTCGGCCTTCGGATTCTCCGGCATGGACTTCGCCACCATCTGCCGCTACGACCTTCCCTGCACCGTAGTGATCTTCAACAACGGCGGTATCTACAACGGCGTGGGTGTCAACCCCTCCGGCGCAGCAGCTCCCGCCCCCACCACCCTCGACATCAACGCACGCTACGACAAGCTGGGCGATGCCTTCGGTGCGAAGACCTACTACGTGACCACCCCGCAGGAACTCACCACGGCGCTCACCGAGGCCATAGCCTCCCGCAAGCCCTGCCTCATCGACGTGCAGCTCGCCGCCGACTCCGGTAAGGAAAGCGGCCACATAGGCTACCTCAACCCCGCGCCCCTGATTCAGTACACCGTATAATACGAGCAGTCAAGACAACTCAGCCGGCCGGCTGCGGTCGGCCGGCTGAAATCTTAAACCCCTTATATTCCTTTATATGGAACACATTATACTTTACGCGATTGTCCCTATAATTGTGGTGATGCTCGCAGGTTTCATTTCCGGCAAGAAAGGTGTTTTCAACGGCGATGACTCCAAGAAATTCAACAAAGTTGTGCTTGACTATGCACTGCCTGCAGCGCTGTTCGTTTCGATTGTACAATCGTCGCGAGCCGACCTCGCCAAGTACGTCAACCTCACAGTAGTATCCCTGCTGGGTATCATGGGCTGTTTCATGCTCGTGTATTTCATCTTCCGCTACTGCTTTAAAAAGAACACCGGCGCCGATGCTGCCGTGAGCGCTCTTATCAGTGGCTCGCCCACGATCGGCTTCCTGGGATTTGCGGTGCTTGAGCCTATCTTCGACCAAACTGTGGGTCTGCCCGCAGTTGCCCTCGTGGTAGCCATTGTGGGTATCGTGGTGAACGCCGTGGGTATCCCCGTGGGTCTGTCGCTGATGAATGCCTCGCTGGAGAAGCAGCAGCCGGGCTCCACCAAGAAAGAAAGCGCCTGGAAGCCTGTGCTTCACGCGCTGGAGCAGCCTGTGGCCTGGGCTCCTATCCTGGCCGTCATCTGGGTGCTCGCCGGTATACCCTGGCCTAAGGAGCTGAGCCCCTCGTTTGACCTTATAGCCAAGGCCAACGCCTCGCTGGCAGTGTTCTCGGCCGGTATCACCCTTTCGGCTATCAAGTTCTCGATGAACTGGCAGGTAGTGCTCGGTTCCATCATGAAGATGATTGTGATGCCCGCAATAGTTCTGGCACTGGGTCTTCTGTTCCACATGGAGCCCAACAACCTTAAGATGCTCGTTGTGGCAGCCGCTCTGCCGCCGGCCTTCTCCGGTATCATCATCGCCGATGAATACAATGTGTACACAGCCACGGGCACCTCGTCGCTCACCTTGAGCGTGATCCTCTTCGTGGGATTCTGCCCGCTGTGGATATGGCTCACCGATGTAGCCCTCAAGATGTTCTGCTAACACACTGAATACTCTTCGTAAAAAGCGGCCCGCACCTGAAAAAGATGCGGGCCGCTTTTGCTGCGCCTACGCTCGGGCACGATTGTCAGAAGGAGTAGCTGAGGCCGAGGGAGGGGGTCCAGGCGTGGATGTGGTAGCTGGCGGTGAAGGTGTTCTGCACGGGGAGGCCCAGGGCAGGGGTGGAGGCGGCCAGCAGGTCGGTGTAGGTGACGCTGCGGTTGTTGGCGTTCAGGCCGGCTACGTACATCAGGGCGAAGTCGATGCTGAGGCCCTTGACGGGGCGGAAGGAGAAGCCCACGGAGGGGTCGATCTTGGTGGTGCCGGGGGTCTCGGGGTTGTAGTGGTCGGCGCGCACGGGGGTGGTGTCGACCATCAGGCCGGCGCGCAGGTCGAGGCGCTTTGTGGCTGCAAATTGTGCTCCGGCCTTGACGGTCCAGGAGTTGCGGTAGTTCTTGGCTATGTGCTGGTCGTAGGGCTCGAGGGCGTCGTTGAGGAATTCCACGTCGAGCGATTTATAGGCTTTCCAGCCGGTGAGCTGCGCGTCGAGGGCGAGGGTCCAGCGCGAGGTGGGCTTGTAGCCCAGGCCGAAGGAGAGCACGTAGGGGGCGGGCATGGTGGCCTCGAAGTTGGCCTGGTTGATGATGCCCAGGGTGGGCTGGAGGATGGCTGTGGCGATGTCGTCGGCATAGCGCACGGAGGCGGTGCCGGCGTCGACGGTGAGATTCATCTTGGAGCGGAAGTCCACGCCCACGGTGAGGGCCGGGGTGATGTCGTACATTGCGCCCACGTTGATGCCGAAGGCGGGCTTGGCTTTGCCCAGGAGGTTGACGGTGGCGGGGGTGGTGTGGCCGTAGCGCTTGCCGGCGGGAAGGCCCATGGCGGCGCCGGCGCCGGTGAGCTCGAGGCCGTAGAGCAGGGCGTCCATCGACGATGCCGATACGAGGCCCTTGTCGAGGTCGACGTCGCCCCAGGTGATCATCATGCCCACGCCCACGCTGAGGCCGGGCAGCGGGCGCCATGCCATGGTGGGCTGGAGGGTGAAGGCGCGCAGGGTGCACCGCTGGTTGAGCACGGCGCCGGGCCAGTCGTCGAGCCACTCGATGCCGCTGCCGTAGGGGGTGTAGAATGCCACGCCGGCCTGCAGGTTGTCGAAGATGCGAAACGATGCGGCGGCGTTGAGCGGGGTGCTCACCGGGGCGTGGGTGTCCCAGCTGCCTGCGCCGTCGGGCAGGATGGCCGTGGCCTTGGGGGCTACGGCGGAGATGGAGGCCGAGAGGTCGAGGGTCTTGCCGGAGAATGCCATTCCGGCGGGGTTGAAGAACATGCTCTCGGCGCCCAGTTTCAGGGCCACGCCTGTGTGGCCCATGCCCAGCTGTTTGGTGCTCAGGGTGTTCACCTGATATCCTTCGGCAGCTGCGGCAAGGGCCACACCTGCGGCCATCGCGGCCAAAACAATCTTTTTCATACCTATTGTTGTGATTTTAATACCTTTGTCAGTCTATTTTATAGCGGTCGCCGGTCTCGTCGACGATTGAGCGGAAGTATCGCTCGTTGTAGCCGGGCCAGGAGGGCTGCACGGGCATCCCGGTGGGCGTGCGCTCGAAGTGGCCGGGGGCGGTTTCCTTCTTCACGTTGCCGTCGAGATACTTCACCAGGAGATAGTCGCCCAGGTCGCGGTAGCCCTTGGTCACGGCGGCGGAGCTCATGGCCGTGAAGCCGGCCAGGCGGTCGCGGGCCTCGTCGTAGGGGAGGCCTGCCAGGGTGGCGGCGGCCGTCTCGGTGTCGGCCTCGAGCTGGCGCTCGTAGGCCTGCTGCACGCGGCGGATGTCCGGAATCATCTGCGAGTAGCGGTTGTAGGCCTGGTTGGCCACGTAGTTGTTCACCCAGAACATGGCGTCCCACGACAGTGTGAGCAGGTCGCCGTTGCCGTGGGCGAGCTCGCGCGGAGGCTCGGGCGTGGAGTTGAACACGGGGATGTACACGCAGGTGTTGGCGTCGTCCACGCCGAACCACAGGATGCCGCGCATGGCCTCCGGGCGGTCGTTGTTCATCGATGCCACGAAGCTGAAGCCCGTCTGCTGCGTGGCTATGGCGCGCTCGTGGGTGTAGGTGGCGGAGTCGACGGTGAAGGTCATGGGGCGCCAGCGATAGGGCACGTCGAAAGGCCCGGCGCCTATGTCGGTGGTCATGTCGAGCGGTGTGCCCTCGAAGTGGTCGCGCATCATCCATTTCAGGTCAGAGGCGGTGAGGGGCTTTTCGGGCTTGACCCACAGGGGCAGCACTTCGCCCTCGGCGCGCATCACCCAGGGGAGATAGCGGTCGAGCGAGTCGGAGGGGGCGGCGTGGCGTCGCATGTAGCTCCACACGCGTCCGTCGCAGCCGCGGGTGGCGCCCACGTCGGTGATGGCATAGGCCCGCGAGAAGTCGAAGTCGCGGTCGCTGCCCTTGTAGTAGCCCTGCTTGCGGGCGAAGTCTATCACGTCGGGCGAGTAGATGGTGGTGGCGGGCTCGTCCTGTGGAAAGCGGTGGATGCGGGCATGGTTGGCGTGGCCGCTGATGTGGCCGTCGGGCACGCGTCGGGCTACCCACACGGCGCCTTTATCGGCCTTGCCCTTGCCTATGAGTTCCATGATCCACACCTCGTCCGGGTCGGCTATCGAGAAGGATTCGCCCTCCGAGCCGTAGCCGTAGTCGCGCACGAGCTGCGTCATCACGTCCACGGCCTCGCGCGCGGTGCGTGCGCGCTGCAGCGTGATATAGATGAGCGAGCCGTAGTCGATAAGGCCGCTGCCCTCAAGCTCGGGGCGGCCGCCCCAGGTGCTCTCGGCTATGGTGAGGCCGTGCTCGTTCATGTTGCCTATGGTGGCGTAGGTGTGGGCCACTTCCGGGATTTCGCCGCGATACTCGCCGGTGTCCCAGTCGTAGATGGCACGCATGGCGCCGGGGGCGTGGTCGGCCGCGGGCTGGTGGTAGAGCTCGCCGTAGAGGGTGTGGCTGTCGGCGGCATAGGTGATCATCGTCGAGCCGTCGGCCGTGGCGCCCTTGGCCGCAATCAGGCTGGTGCACGCAAGGGCTGCCGGAGCCGTCGCGAGGGCGGCGGCGAGCAGGGCGCGCTGGAGGATGTGGTGGAGTTGATTCATAAAATTTGTCACAAAGGTATGAAAAGTTGGTCTATTATGCAAATGTTTTTCGTTTTGGCCACCAATTCGGTGGCAATAGCGATACAAATTTCGTAAATAATCGCTACATATACAAAAATCGGGGCGCCGAAGCCGCATTTTTACAATACTTTTAGTAATTTTGCACCGCATTATGCGCCCATCAATGAGCAAATACGATGAAATACGCCACACGGTAGCGCCCGAGCTCGAGCGCCTCAACGAGCGTATACGCGCGCGTCTCACCTCGGGCAACTCGCTGATGGACACCATAGTGGCCGGCCAGTTGCGCACCCGCGGCAAGCAGATACGCCCGCTCATCGTGGTGCTGTGTGCCCGCATGTTCGGGCCCGTGGACGACCGCGTGCTCGCCGCCGGCGCCTCCGTGGAGCTGCTGCACAATGCCTCGCTCATCCACGACGACGTGGTGGACGAGTCGCGCCTGCGCCGCGGCACCGCCACCCTCAACGCCATCTGGGACAACCACATAGCCGTGCTCGTGGGCGACTTCTACACCAGCTCGTCGCTGCGCGAGGCTGTGGAGACGGGCGACATGCGCATCATCCGCACCATCTCCGACCTGGGCCGCCTGCTCAGCCTGGGCGAGCTCAGCCAGATAGACACCGCGCGCACCCACACCCTCACGGAAGACGCCTACTTCAACAACATCGACAAGAAGACAGCCTCGCTCTTCGTGGCATGCGCCCGCATGGGCTGCTATGCCGCCGGCGCCCCCGACGAGGCCACCGAGATACTGGCCGAATATGCCCGCCTGCTGGGCCTGTGCTTCCAGATTCGCGACGACATCTTCGACTATTTCCCTTCCGACAAGGTGGGCAAGCCCACGGGCAACGACCTGCGCGAAGGCAAGGTGACGCTGCCCCTGCTGCATGTGCTGCTCGACCCCGCCGTGGCCGGCAACGACGCCATGCTCGAGCTGCTGCGCGACGAGCGCATAGCCGACCCCCACATCGAGCTGCTGCTGGCCCACGCCCGCGACAACGGCGGCGTGGACTACGCCTTCGACACCATGCGCCGCCTGCGCGACCGCGCCGCCGCGCTCCTGGCCACGCTGCCCCCCGCCTCCGGCACCTCCGCCCTCCTCGACATCTTCGACTACATCATCGCCCGCGACCACTGACCCCCCCCGCGCGCCTTATCCCTTAAGGATACAAAAGGACAGAAAGGGCAAAAGAAACAAAAAAAAATCAATTAGGGTAAATCTCGCACAGAGCACCCCGATAGGACATTGCCCTATATCATAAAGGAAAGAGAACGGGACGGAAGGGCGGGGGCCGAGTTATCCCGCGGCGCACCATATTATATTGGTGGCAAACATAGCGGTAAACAAAAGTATCCACCTCTGCATGGCCAGCGGCGTTAGCCGCGTCGGCACCGCGTTTAGCGGTGCGCCGGAGTTAGCCTGCGGCAAGCTCGGCGTTTAGCTGAGCGCAGCCGTAGGTTTGTCGCGCCCCCCCCCACCACGAGCTCCGCGTTTAGCGGGGCGTCTCAGCGCCATATTTTGAACCCTCGATTCTAAAGACACCCCGCTACGCGGAGTTTTTTGTTGGGGGGGGGGGTGGTCAGGAACCTATGGCTGCGTGCCACTAGACGCGGCACTTGCCATAGGCTAACTCTGGCACCCCGCTACGCGGAGTTTTCGCTACGCGGGGGCTGCGCACGTGGTTTCAGTACCATATTTGTTCTATAGTAGCCGCAGATAAATTATAGATAGCTGAAACTCTGACGGGAACGCTTTTCAGAGTATCCACCCCCGCATGTCCCCAGGCCATGCTCCAATAGCGCCGCCGGCCTCAGTCGGCAACTACTACCCAGTAGCCCCCTTTCGCCGAGCCATTGCGGGCGATTCTGCCTTGTTTTTTTAGTTTGGAAAGTTGCTTTTCTATGGCCTTGGCTGATAATCCAATTACTTCGGCGAGAGTCCTTGCCGTGTGTTTTGGGTTTTCTTTCAGCAATTGGAGGATGCGGTCTTCAGTTTTTTGATTATCCGGCTGTTCAAGGCCGTGTAGCTCGTCGACCGATTCCCGGAAAGCAGCTATATCCTTGGCGAGCTGGCGGTTCATGGCCTGGGTCATGAAGTTACGGAATATTGTGATATCGCCGGATTCGCGGGTCTCTACAAGTGCCTTGATATAATCTTCCTTTTCTTCGGCCACTATTCGAGAGGGAATTAATCCGAACTCAAATTGTAGCCAGTTCATTAATAGGCGGGCCATGCGGCCGTTTCCGTCGGCCCATGGGTGTATGGTCACGAGGTTATAGTGGGCGTCGAAGCTAATATTGTACAACTCGGGTATGCTCAATGATTGCGCTCGGGCGCGTTGCTCGTTGATTGAGGAGCATAGCTCCTTCAATCTATCGGGCACTTTGTTATAGCTCATATAAGAACGCCCTCCCACGCCCGCAGTCACGTTCAGGAGACGCAAATCGCCAGCTGCAGAAGAAAAATCGCCCAATGCGGTGTGATATTCCGTTCCTGTGTTTTTCATTGTGAGGGCCGCCAATTCCTTTAGTCGCTCAATGCTTATGTCGCAACGATTGCGTGAAAAAGTCAAGGCTCTCTCGTAGGCAGCCTTCAGGTCGAGATTCATGTTCTGCTCCACAATGCTTTTACCCTTGATGGAGATTCCATTGTCGAACATAATCTGATTTTCAAGCTCAGTGATGGTAGAGCCTTCGATTGCCGTGGAATGCGTGATTAGGGAGTAGAGGTAAAACTTGTCGTAGTCCAGCTGCTCTGCGATGCCGAGAGCGTGGTACTCCTCTATCAATTTTTCAAATTCAGAAGTCATATTATATTAATTTCTGCAAAGATACCTGTTTTCTCCCTACTTTTCTTGGTTTACACCCTACTTTTCTTGGTTTATACCCTAATTTTCTTGGTTTACACCCTACTTTTTGGAGGTTTTTACCCTACTTGTGGGGGTGAAACCTTTCGATTTGCGATGAGGTGGGGGCAATTCAGGGGGTTGGAGGGTTGCGAGTTGTGCGGTTTTTTTCTATTTTTGCCGTGGAAAATACCCTGAAGTTCATGGCCAAGAATAAATCTAAGAAGAAAGCCGCGCCGCAGCAGCAGAAAAAGCTGTCGCCGGAGCGCTACATGCGTGAAAAAGCCCGCTCGCTGCCTATGGGAAAGTGCTATATCACTTCCGACTGGAAGGAGGCCGGGGTGTGTGAGGTAGTCGTTTCCCGCCAGCGCCCCGACGGCAATGTTGCTTGGGCTGTCTTTTATGTGGACACGTTCTGTATGGGCGTGAAAGACGCAGTAGTTAAGACGGATATGTCGCCCGATACTTTTGAGTCGTACCTCGACCGCATGGGCGACGGCAGCGAGCTGGTGGAAATTGACTATGTGGAGGCCCACAATATCATCTACGGAGCCATAGCTTTCGCCGAAGAAGGCGGAATCGAGCCTGCCAAGGATTTTGAATTGGCGCAGTATATTCTTGAAGAAGATACCGACGATGTGCCTCTCATCGAATACGAGTTCGGCAAAGACGGCCAGCATTTTCTTGTCGTAAGCCGTCCCGGCGATAAAAAACATATCTCCACATTGAAAAAGAAGCTCGGCAGCAATTTCCAGGTAATTATAGAGGAAGACGACGATTACGACGACGATTACGACGATGAGGATGAGAAGCCGAGTTTTACACCCGAAATGCTGCGGAATGTCATGGAGAACATTGACAAGATGCAGGCAGAAAGCAATAGGCATCCCATTGAAGAGTATTCTTATGACTATCCGGAATATCCGGCTACGCCCGTGGTGAAGAATCAGTTCATAGCCGACGTGATGCTCAACCCCGACTATCTGGAAAAGCTGCCGCGCGAGTTTGTGAAGCAGGTGATGGCGCTCCCCCACGACGAGGCGGCCGCCGACATCGCCGCAGTGATGATGTACGAAATAGGCCGCACCTACCGGGCCATCAACGATGCCACTATAGGCAAGCCGGAAAATAGCGCCCTGTTGCATGGAATACGGCTGCTGACGGACCTCGAGAGCGAAAAAGGGCTTGATGCCATCCTTGAACTAACGCGCCAGAACGAAGCTTTTTTCGATTATCAAATCGGAGATATGCTCATGGAAGGAATGTACTACGCCATATACGCCTGCGGGCGCAACAACGTGGCGCGGCTTGAAGAACTCCTCAACACCCCCGGCCTCTGCACCTTTGCCCGCGCCCAGCTGCCGCGTGTGCTGTGCATGATTGCGTATAACACTCCCGAGCGCCGCGGAGAGATTATCGAAGTGTTCCGCAGACTGCTCGCAGGCATGGTCGACAGGCTGCCGCGGCAACAAGCCTGCGACGGCGCATTCGCCGGCTTCCTGATGTGCGAACTCATATCAATTAAGGCCACGGAGCTGCTCCCGGAAATCGAGGCGGTATTTGCCACCGACTGCGTGGACAAGACAGTGTGCGGCAACCGCGACAGCGTGGTCCGAGACCTCATGGACCGCGACACCCCCATCGACCCCCGAAAGCTCGTGTTGCCCAAGATCTTCGACCAACCGTAAGCCGCAGCGTAGCACCCCCGGCCGCAAGGAAAAAAGACGCGCTCTCCGGCGCGTTGTTTTGAGGGGGGGTGGACGCTTGAAAAGCGTCCTTCCATGACTTTCAGCGCTTCATAATCTCTCTGCGGTTTTGCGCGAGGTGTCCCCAAATTACAAATTTCCGCCTGGTAGCTACAAAAAAAACGCCCCGTTGACCCCATTTTCGCACCCTTATGCATGGAATAACCGATAAATTTTCATAATTTTGCTGCGTATTCACAGAAATACAGCGAGCTCAGAGGAGTCTCATATTAGATATTAGCGTTTGCTATTTGTTCTTGTGCGCTGAAACGTAGGAAATTTCATCGGTACAGACCTGAACAGAATAGTGAATGCTCGCGCACAGCGCGGGCGTTTGTTGTCTCTGTACAGGCGTTCCTACTATCAAGGGTTTTACCCGGCCTCAGCGTAGACTCAAAAAACGTCTGCGCTCTTTTTTAGTAGGAACTCGGCAGTGGCATTCGCAAGTTGTGTAACTAATCGAATGTCATTCAGTAATGGAGAGGCACACCCTTTTTACACACATACTGTATCGGCATCGACCTGTCCGGAGATAGAGCCATGTCTTCCGGAAAGGCTGTCGCGGGCCACGGCGTGGCGCCCTCCTTGCACCCCCGGCAAGGAGCAGACCCTTGCGACTTCATTTCTCCGGAAATCCGCGCCATGCTGCTCAAAGACCGCACCACGGGCGGCAACATCTACTGGGCCACCGACAGCTACGCCCATCGCGGAGCCGGCTATCAGTTCTCCGACCCCATCACCCCCGGGACACTCATGGACGCCGCCGGCCCGGTGATAGTGCCGCGAGCCTTGAAGTCGCGGCAGCAGCAACAGCTGCGCAGCCGCGACATGGCGGAGGTGTTCACCCCTTCCTGGATCTGTAACAAGCAGAACAACCTCTTGGACAGTGCCTGGTTCGGTCGCGAAAATGTGTTCAACATCGAGATCGACGGCCCCGGCGAGAAGGCCGGCTGGCGCACCACGGCAGAGAAAATAGAGTTTCCGGAGGGCAAGACCTGGAGCGACTACGTAGCCGACGTGCGCCTCGAAATCACCTGCGGCGAGGCCCCCTATCTCGTGAGTCGCTACGATGCCGTCACGGGCGAGCCGCTGCCTGTGCACCGCCGCATAGGATTGCTCGACCGCAAGCTGCGCGTCGTGGGCGAGAACACCGAGACATCCGGCGAGTGGCTTGCCGCGGCAAAGGCTGCGCTCCGCTCGGTCTATGGCTTTGAATGGCAGGGCGACAACCTGCTACTCGCCCGCGTCAACCTTTTTCTTTCGGTGTGCGACCACTACCGCGCAAAATTCGGCCGCGAAATCCCCAAGCGGTCGCTTGAAGGGGTGGCCTATATAGTTTCATGGAACCTGTGGCAGATGGACGGCTTGAAAGGGGTGCTCCCCGCCTCCTGTGGCGACCGCTCCACAGTGGTGCACGAGCTCTTCGGCGACAGGGTGGTGCACATCCCGTGCAGGGGGTGCAAAGACGGTGACATAAGGAAGCACAACGGCACCTATGCCATGATTGTAGACTGGCCCCGGGAGGTGGCTTCTTCGCGAATCAAGCACAAGGCCCCGGTGCGTTTCATAGACCTTATAAAACAGTAGGCTCATGGAATACTTCTCGTCACTGAAACCCAAGCTGATATATGTGTTCCGCATCCCCGACGCGGCCCACGCGGATTGCCTCAAAATTGGCGAAGCCACTTTTGAAGACGGCAACGTAGCGCTGACGCCCGGCAGCTCTGCCCTCAACAAGGCGGCGCGAGCCCGCATCGACCAATACACCAAGACGGCCGGCATAGCCTACGAGCTGCTGCACACGGAGGTGGCCATAACTGTGCGCGGTGGCGCCGTGTTGGGCTTCAACGACAAGGAGGTGCACGAAGTGCTGCTGCGCAGCGGCATACGCCGCAAGGTGTTCGACCAGGTGAACGGAGCAAACGAATGGTTTTGCTGCGACCTCAACACAGCAAAGAAAGCCATAGCTGCCGTCAAGGAAGGACGAAAGGCCCTCCACGCTTCTGAAATATCCGATGCTCATTCGCCCATCCTCTTCCGCCCGGAGCAGCGCGAGGCCATCGACAAGACCCTCAAGCTGTTCAAAAAAGGCAGCCAAATGCTGTGGAACGCCAAGATGCGTTTCGGCAAAACCCTCTCGGCTCTCGAGGTGGTGAAGGAGCAGGGCGATTTCCGCCGCGTGCTCATCCTCACCCACCGCCCGGTGGTGGACGCCGGATGGTACGACGACTTCCGGAAGATTTTCTACGACACCCCCGACTTCCTTTACGGCTCGAAAACCAACGGCGAGACTTTCCTCTCGCTCGAAACGCGCGCCCGCATGCGCGCCTGCCGCTATGTCTACTTTGCATCGATGCAAGACCTGCGCGGCTCAGAGCTCGTGGGGGGCAACTTCGACAAGAACAACGACGTGTTCTCCACACCGTGGGACCTCATCATCGTCGATGAAGCCCACGAGGGAACGCAGACCGACCTGGGCCGAGCCGTCATGGCCGAGCTCGTCAAAGACCGCACCAAAGTGCTGCGCCTGAGCGGCACACCCTTCAATCTGCTCGACGACTTCAAGGAGGAGGAAATCTACACCTGGGACTACGTGATGGAACAGCGCGCCAAGGCGCAGTGGGACGAGCTGCACCCCGGCGACCACAACCCCTATGCCGAGCTGCCACGCCTCAATATCTACACCTACGACCTGGGCCGCCTCATGAGCGACTACGCCGACGAAGACATAGCCTTCAACTTCCGCGAGTTTTTCCGCACCGCCGGCGACGGCACCTTCGTGCACGCGCGCCATGTCGAAAACTTCCTCAATCTGCTCACGAAGACCGACGAGCGCAGCATGTATCCCTTTGCCAACGTGCGCTACCGCGACATCTTCCGCCACACTCTGTGGATGCTGCCGGGCGTGAAGGCCGCAAAGGCGCTCTCGGCCATGCTCAGGAATCATCCCGTGTTCGGAATGTTTGAGGTCGTGAACGTGGCCGGCGACGGCGACGAAGAAGAAGCCAACGACGAAGCCCTGCGCAAGGTGGAGAAGGCTATAGGCCCCGACCCGGACCGAACACGCACCATCACCCTGTCGTGCGGCCGCCTCACCACCGGCGTGAGCGTCCGGCCCTGGACGGGCGTACTGATGCTCTCCGGCAGCTTCAACACGGCCGCCTCGGCCTATATGCAGACAATCTTCCGCGTGCAGACACCCGCCACTATCAACGGCCGCGTGAAGGAAGGCTGCTATGTCTTTGACTTCGCCCCGGACCGCACCCTGAAAGTGTTGGCCGAAACCGCCAGGATTTCCAGCAAGGCCGGCAAGCAAGGCGAGTCGGACCGGCGCCAGCTCGGCGAGTTTCTCAATTTCTGCCCCATCATTGCCGTGGAGGGCAGCAGCATGAAGCAGCTCGACACCGAGCACATGCTCCAGCAGCTCAAGCGAGTATATGTGGAGCGCGTGGTGCAGAACGGCTTCGAAGACGGCTACCTCTACAACGACGAGCTCATGCGCCTGACCGACATGGACATACGCGAGTTCGACGAGCTCAAAGGCATCATCGGCCAGACCCGTGCCATGGGCCGGAGCAACGACATCACCGTCAACAACCAGGGGCTCACCAACGAGGAGTACCTCGAAAAAGAACGCCTCGAGAAGAAGAAAAAGCGCGAACTCACCGATGAAGAAAAGGCGCGCCTGGAAGAACTCAAGAAAAAGAAGAGAGTCAAGGAAGACGCCATCTCCATTCTCCGCGGCATCTCTATACGTATGCCCTTGATGATATACGGTGCTAAGGTGGAGAATGAGGATGAAGAGCTGACCATCGACAACTTCACCTCTCTAATCGACCCCCAATCGTGGGAGGAGTTCATGCCGCGGGGCGTGACCAAGCAGCGCTTCAACGCCTTCAAGAAGTACTACGACCCGGACATCTTCACAGCCGCTGCCAAGCGCATCCGTGCCATGGCCCGCGCAGCCGACCGCCTCGCCATCGAAGAACGCATCGAGCGCATCGCCGCCATATTCGCCACCTTCCGAAACCCCGACAAAGAAACCGTGCTCACGCCCTGGCGCGTCGTGAACATGCACATGAGCGACACCCTGGGCGGCTACACCTTCTTCAACGACGATTTCACCGCGCCCATCGAAGAGCCCCGATTCGTGGACCGCGGCGCCGCGACCGCCGACGTGTTCACCCCCGAAAGCCACCTGCTCGAAATCAACTCCAAGACGGGTCTATATCCTCTCTATCTCGCCTACAACGTGTATCGCTCGCGCCTGCGCAGCGCCATGTTCTCGCCCGAAACCCTCGAAGAACACCAGGCGCTGTGGGACGCCTCCGTGGCAGAAAACATCTTCGTTATCTGCAAGACACCCATGGCAAAAGCCATCACACGGCGCACCCTGCTGGGCTTCCGCCCCGGCAAAACCAACATGTGGGCGCCCGAAGACCTTATAAACAAAATCAAAAACCAGCCCGACCTCTTCATCAAGAAAGTCGGCGACCTAATAGGAAAAAACGTGAAAATCAACGCAATAGTCGGCAACCCACCCTATCAAGTTATGGATGGAGGTGCTGGCGTCAGCGCAATGCCTGTTTATAATCTTTTTGTCGATTTGGCAAAAAAGCTTAATCCCGAATACATATCAATGATTATGCCCTCTCGTTGGTTTGCAGGGGGTAAGGGGTTAGATGCCTTCAGGGAAAAGATGCTTAATGATAGCCGAGTACGAGCTATTTTTGACTTCATTAATGCTAAAGATTGTTTCCCAAATGCAAGTATTGGTGGTGGTGTGAATTACATCCTTTGGGATAAAAATTATAATGGATTGTGTGCAATAACTACCATTCGCGGAGATAAAAGAGATACAGAGCAGCGGCATCTTAATGAATTTGATGTTTTTATACGATATAATGCTGCCATACATATATTAAAAAAATGCAATTCTTTGGAAAAATTTTCTTCCATAGTTAACGCCCGTAATCCTTTTGGACTGTCATCAAATATTAGAGGGGATAGAACAGGAGAGATCCATTTAATTTCAAGTCAGGGCAGTTCCTATCTTCCAAGTGCCTCAATTCCATACAATCACCCTTTGCTTAACAAATATAAGATACTAATGAGCAAAGTAACAGCAGAACATGCAGGTGAGCCGGATAAAAATGGACAATTTAAGATAATCTCAAGAACTGAGATAATTGGTCCAAAAGAGGTTTGCACAGATTCTTATTTAATAATAGGAGCCTCAGATAGTAAATCAGTAGTGGGGAATATGTACAAGTATTTATTAACTCGTTTTTCTCGTTTCCTGCTAATGCAAGCTGTTTCTTCAATCAATCTTTCAGCTGAGAAGTTCCAATTTGTTCCGATGCAGGACTTCACGGAGGGGAGCGACATAGATTGGAGCAAGTCGGTGGAGGACATTGACAGACAGCTGTATGCCAAGTATCAATTGACCGACGAAGAGATTGCCTTCATCGAATCAATGATTAAACCCATGTAGCCCGAGCGCACCGCCGCACGCGGTGCCGACGCGGCCATCGCCGCCGGCCGCACAAAAGGAAAAAAGACGCGCCGGAGAGCGCGTTGTTTTGAGGGGGGTGGACGCTTGAAAAGCGTCCTTCCATGACTTTAAGCGCTTTATTTTCTTTGCGCGAGGTTTCCCCTCAATAAATTTTTGTTTCTTTTGAGGATTTTGTTCTTTTGTATCTTGCGTTTGAGGGGTGTGGACGCTTGAAAAGCGTCCTTCCATGTTCCTGATGCAAAGGTACGGCGCGGGCGCCGGGCGCGCAATACCCTGAATAGGGTATTTTCAGGGGCGGGCGGTCAGCCCCAGCGCTCGTGCTGGCGCTGGGCCAGGACGTTTTCGGCGGGGTTGTCGCAGGGCTTCCACAGCACCACGCCGCGCAGGGCATCGGGCATGTATTGCTGGCGCACGAAGTTGCCGGGGTAGTTGTGGGCGTAGAGATAGTTGTGTCCGTAGCCCATCTTTTTCATCAGTGTGGTGGGCGCGTTGCGCAGGTGGAGCGGCACGGGCTGGTTTCCGCTCTTTTCGACCTCGGCCAGGGCGGCGGCAATGCCGTTGTAGGCCGAGTTGCTCTTGGCGCTGGTGGCCAGATAGATGGCGCACTCGGCCAGGGGGATGCGCCCCTCGGGCATACCTATCTTCATCACGGCGTCGAAGGTGGCGTTGGCCAGCAGCAGGGCGTTGGGGTTGGCCAGGCCTATGTCTTCGGAGGCGAGGATGATCATGCGCCGGGCTATGAACTCGGGGTCTTCGCCGCCGGCTATCATGCGTGCGAGCCAGTAGAGGGCGGCGTTGGCGTCGGAGCCGCGCACGCTCTTGATGAAGGCCGAGATGATGTCGTAGTGCATCTCGCCGCCTTTGTCGTAGGCCTGCGGGTTTTGCTGCAGGTTGGCCACCACGGTGGCGTCGTCGATCACGAGCCGCTTGCCTGCGGGAGTGGACTGGTCGAGCAGCTCGATGATGTTCAGGAGCTTGCGGGCGTCGCCGCCTGCAAAGCGGAAGAGGGCGGCCGTCTCCTTCACCTCCACCCGGCGGGTGGAGAGGATGGGGTCGGTGGCCAGGGTGTGGTCGAGCAGGCGCTGCAGCTCGCTCTCGTCTAGCGGGTTGAGGGTGTAGACCTGGGCGCGCGACAGCAGCGGGCGTATCACCTCGAACGACGGGTTTTCCGTGGTGGCGCCAATGAGGGTGACCACGCCTTTTTCGACGGCTCCCAGCAGGCTGTCTTGCTGGCTCTTGCTGAAGCGGTGTATTTCGTCGATGAACAGGATGGGGCGCCCCTTTGAAAACATGCTCTCGCTCTCGCGGCGGCATTGCTCGATGACGTCGCGCACGTCTTTCACGCCCGATGTCACGGCCGAGAGTGTGTGGAACGTGCTCTCCGACGTGGCGGCTATGATGCGGGCCAGGGTGGTCTTGCCCACGCCGGGAGGCCCCCACAGGATGAAAGATGCCGGACGTCCTGATTCTATCATGCGCCGCAGCACGCCCTTGGGCCCCACGAGGTGGGTCTGCCCTACGTAATCGTCAAGTGTTTCCGGGCGCATTCGCTCGGCAAGTGGCGGTGTCGACATAGCGTGTGTGTGGTGGAGTGACGAGAGTGTTGTTATTATATAATAGGTGTACCGGCATTTCACCGGCACACCTATCGTATAGTGCGTTTCGTTATTCGCCCAGGAGGGTCTTGACGGCGTTCATCTTGTCGGCATACTCGGCAGCCTTGTCCTTGTCGTGGGCCACGTTGCCGTAGTACACGTAGAGCATCATGTAGGCTTCCTTATAGAGGCCCAGCTGGTTGGAGCCGTTGGCGGGGTCCATGTTGGCGGGGTCCTGGTCAAGGAGCTCGACCACCTTCAGGTAGGCGTCGGCGGCCTGGTCGTCCATGGTGTTGCCGGCGTTGCGGGCCATGGAGAGGCGGCCCAGGCGCTGGTATAGGGCGGCCTGGGGCTCGGCGCCTGCGATGGCCTTGTTCACGTATTCAAGGCCGCGGTTGCCGCACAGGGCGCGCTGCTCGGCGTTCTCGCCGGCGGTGGCGGCGGCGTTGAGGTAGCGGCCGGAGGCGGTGAAGTAGTCGTTGAGGCTGGGCGATTCGAGTGTCTGGATGTAGGCGTCGTAGGCCTCGGCGGCCTTCACGTAGTCTTTGTTGTTGGTGTACACGCCGCTGAGCTGCTTGAGCAGGTCGCCGTTTTCGGGGAATTTCTTGACGGCGGCCTCATACTGCACCACGGCCAGGGAGTCCTGGCCGATACCGGTGAGGGCTTCGGCATACATCACGTAGTCGTTGGTGTTGATCAGCGGGTTGCCGTTGTTCTTGGCGAAGAAGTCGGCGGCAGCCTTGGCGCCGTCGGCGAAGTTTTCCATCTTGATCAGGTCGATGAAGCGCATGCGCTGGGCCTGGAAGTTGGCGGGGTCCTGTGCGAGCACTTCGTTGGCCACGCGCAGCGAGTTGGGATAGTCCTCGCCCCAGTAGAGGAGCACGGAGTAGCGGGCCTTGTCTTCGGGGAAGTGGTTGGGGTTCTGGATATACTGGCCGTAGAGGTCGGAGGCCTTCTTCCAGTGGTTGCCGCGGAAGTATTTCTCGGCCAGCTCGCGCTGTGCCAGGGCCGAGTTGGGGGTGCGCTTCAGCAGCTCCTCGAGCTTCTGGATGGCGAAGTTGGGGTTCACGTTGAAATAGGCGTTGGCATATTTCACGTAGCCTTCGGGGTTGTCTTCCTCAAAGGTGATGGCCTGCTCATACTTGCCTGCGGCGGAGCCCCAGTCCTGCTTGGCGGTGGCCATGTCGCCCTCGAGGATGTAGATGGAGGGTTCCTGGTTCTTGGAGTCCTTGTGGGCCTTGTCTATCTGCTTCTGCACCATGTCGGCGAAGGCCACGGGGTCGGCGTTGTAGTAGGCGCGGGCGATGTCGACGGTGATTTCGCTGTTTTTCTTGGCCAGCTTCTGGGCGGTCTTGAACTGTGCTTCGGCGCCGGCCTTGTTGCCTGCGAGGAGGTCGAGGGCGCCGAGGCCCACGTAGTTGTAGGGGTTCTCGGCGTTGGCGGCTACGCCCTGGTCGAAGTATTTCTTGGCGGCGGCCTTGTCGCCCTTGGCGAGCTCGGTCTGGCCCAGATAGTAGCATGCGGTGGCCTTGTCGGTGGAGGCATCGTTCATGGTGCGCTCCAGGATAGTCTTGGCGTTGTCGTACTGGCCGGCCTTGTAGTATTCGATACCGTCCTTGTAGCCTTGACTTTGTGCGCCTGCTGCCAGCGTGCCGGCGAGGAGCATAGAGAGGATAGCTTTGATTTTCATCGTGAAAATGTGATATGGTTTGATTATTGTTTCGATTTCTTCGTGGCGCCCTTATTCCTCGCCCAGCTCAACCACCTGGATGCGGGTGCGGGCGGGCAGGATGCCCGTTTTCATGATTATTTTCTGGCCGGTCTCGCCCGTGACGAAGCTGTAGAAGCCGCTGGCGAGGCTGCCGCTCACGCCGGTGGTGACCATGTAGATCTGGCGGAACAGCGGATATGTGCCGTCGAAGATGTTCTGCTGATATGGCTTATAGGCAGTGACTTCGTCGTTGCGGCGAATTTTGAGCACCTTGATGTCGTCGGAGAGCGTGGCGCCCATCACGGGGGCGTCGCTCAGCATCTGCACGGCCAGGGAGTCCGGGCTGATGTCGGCGCCGGCCATGTCCGAGGTGATCCAGCTCACGCCCAGCACGCCTATGGCGTTGCGGTTTTTCTTCACGGCGTCGAACACCTTGGGCACGCTGCCCTGGGCATAGACGTTGGGGCCCAGTTCGCCGCCGTTGAGCAGCGAGTCGCGCATGTAGCTCACGAGGCTCGAGCCTTTATCGTCGAAAATCACGGCTATCTCGCCCAGCTCGCTGGGCTCGAGGTCGTTCCACCAGCGGCTGCTGCCGCTCAGGATGTCGGCCACTTCGCCCACGGTGAGCATCTCGATGGGGTTGTCTTTGTTGACGATGAGGGCCACGGCGTCGACGGCTATTTTGGCCGACTTCACCACCTTCTTCTTGTTGCGCAGCACGCGCTTCTCCTGGTCGGTGAGGTCGCGGGCTATCACGATGGTCTTGGTGTTGAGGCTCATCAGCGAGTCGATGGCCACGCTCTGCGGCTCGTAGCGGGCCAGGATGTGGGCGTCGGGATACTGATACTCAAACACGTCGATCTCCTGCTGGAGAATGTTCTGAAACGACGCGTCGCACACCATCGTGGTGGTGCCGGTGGTGGAGGAATTGGCCTTTTTTTCGTACTTTAAACACGAAACGGCGCCTGTGCTCAGAGCGAGAGCACAGGCGGCCATAAGTATGTTGCGGTATATTTTCATGCGTCAATAGCTTGTGTCAATGCCTTTTATCTGCCGGTAGGCACGCCAGATGCCGTAGATCACGAGCATCACGCCCACGACGTAGCGGGTCCAGGCCCAGTCGCCCGTCCAGCCGAAATAGTTCATGAGCAGCAGCACGCCCATGCCCACGTACACGATGATCATGATGATGCCGAAGATGTTGCGCATCACGGCAGGAGTTCCGGTGCCCGATGTGCGCTCGCGTGCGTTATTGTTCTCGTTGTTGTAGTCGTATTCGTTCATAGTGCTTGAATTTTGATAGTTTAAAACGTGTATATTCTAAACATATCTCCATTGCATTTGGTTCGCTACGGCACGGTTTTTTGTCCGTGCCGTAAAGTTAGCGATAAAACGCGAAAAAAAGGAGCCGCGAGGCGAAAAATCGCATCGCGACCCCATTTTTTAATTATTTTTCACGCTGGAGCCCGGGTGCTATAATAGCTATGATAGCTACAGTAGCTGTTTTAGCTAAAGTGGCTGCCGGGGGCGAGGCGGGCGCCGCGGAGGTAGTCGGCGGCATCCATGCGCTTGCGGCCGGCGGGGCGCACGCTCAGAATCTCGAGCACACGGCCGTCGCCGGCGGCCACGGCCATGCGGCGGGTGTCGGGCAGGATGGAGCCGGCGGGGAGGGTGGTGGTCTCGTCGGTGCGGCGGGTGGCGAATATCATCAGCTCCGTGTCCTTGCCGCCGTCAGGCTCGTGCAGCACGGTCCATGCCGCGGGGTGGGGCGAGAGGCCGCGCACGTGGTTGTGCACGGCGGCTGCGGGTGCCGTCCAGTCTATGCGGCATGTATCTTTGAATATTTTGGGGGCGGCCGTGGGCTGCTCGCCTTGCAGCAGGCGGTCCTGCGGCACGGGCTCGAGGTCGCCGGCCACGATGTGGGCAATGGTGTCGAGTGTCACGTCGGCGCCCAGGCGCATGAGGCGGTCGTGCACGCTGCCGGCATCTTCGTCGGGGCCCACCTCGATGCGCTCCTGGCGCAGGATGTCGCCGGTGTCGATTTCCTGCTTGAGGAAGAAGGTGGTGACGCCCGTCTCGCTGTCGCCGTTCATCACGGCGCGGTTGATGGGCGCGGCGCCGCGATAGCGCGGCAGCAGCGAGGCGTGCAGGTTGAAGGTGCCCAGCTCGGGCATGGCCCACACCACCTCCGGCAGCATGCGGAAGGCTATCACCACGAAGAGGTTGGCGCGCAGCGAGCGCAGCTCCTCCACGAATTCCGGCGCCTTGAGCTTCTCGGGCTGCATCAGGTGCAGCCCGTGCTCCACGGCATATTGCTTGACAGCCGACTGTATCATCTTGTGGCCGCGGCCGGCCACCTTGTCGGGCATCGTGACGACGCCCACCACGTTATAGCCTTCGTTGACTATGCGGCTGAGACTCTCCACGGCAAACTCCGGGGTGCCCAGAAACACTATTCGCAGGTCTTCCTTTTTCATTCCTTTGCTTCGGTTGCTTTCATGTCGATGGCGCTCACGCCTATGGCATAGTTCGTGAGCTTGTTGGGGCTGCCGGTGTAGTACACCTTGCCGCTGCCGGCGCCCATAATGCGCAGGCGCTCAGTGGCGCAGCAGTCGATGGAGCCGGTGCCCGTGAGCATGCATTTCACTTCCTTGGCGTCGAGGGCGCCGGCCTCGATGCATCCGGTGCCGATGTTGTTGAGCGACACGGCGGCGGCGCGGCCGGCCAGTACCAGGCGGCCGTTGCCGGTGGAGATGCGTCCGCTCACGCGGCTGGCGTAGATGTCTTTCACCACGAGGGTGCCGTTGCCTATGAGCGTGGCTTTCAGGTCGGTGAGGGGGCCGTTGAGGAGCACCGTGACGGTGCTGTCGCCCGAGTTTTCCACCTTGCCCAGGGCGGCGGAGCGCACGTGCACGGTGGGCAGGCCCGTGGGGGCGGAGCCGTCGTCGATGGCCACCTGCACCTTCAGGCGCTTCTTGTTGCTTTCAAATATCAGCTTGTCGGCCATGGCGGGGGTGCACTCGTAGGTGACGATGCCGGCCGAGTCGGCGGCTGTCATGTGGTACACCACGTTGATGCCGTCGGTCACCTGCAGCTCCGAGAAGTCTTCCAGCGTCAGCGAGTAGCGCTGCGATTGGGCGCCTGCGGCCAGGACGCCTGCGGCCAGTGCGGCCGTGAACAGGATAGTGCGGATGTTCATTGCATTACATGTTTGTGGCGTTTCCGCGGCCGTCGATGCGTCCGCTCACGGTCTTGATATTTGTCGTGGCCGGGTTGTAGCGTATGATGCCGGAGCCGGTCACGGAGATGCCCAGCGCCGAGGCTGCCAGCGCCGAGGCGTTGAGCGAGCCGCTGCCGCGCAGGGCCAGGGAGGCCTTCTCGGTGTGCCCCGCGACGATGGCGCTGCCGCTGCCGCTGATGGTGCAGTTGAAGGATGTGGCGTCGACGCCCTTCACCTTGAGGGCGCCGCTGCCGGCCACCGAGGTGCTGACGTTGCGCGCCTTGGCGGCGTCTATCATCATGGCTCCGCTGCCGGTGAGGCTGCCGGTGAGGTTGAGGCAGTGCGGGGCGTTCAGCTTCATGGCTCCGCTGCCCGTGAGGAGCACCGTGAGGTCGCCGGAGGTGTTGATGCCGGAGGCGTCGACGCTGCCGCTGCCCGTGAGGCTTATCTGCCGCAGGTCGCGGCCGCAGTACACCACCACGCCGCTCACCTCGGCGGCATAGTTGTGCAGCGGGCTCTCGGGCTTGTAGGAGATGGCCAGGGTGCCGTCGGCGCAGGTCACCGACACGCCGGGCAGCGCGCGGTCCGAGGCATGGATTACGACGCGGCCGGCCGAGTCGGGCAGCTGGCGCAGCTCCACGGCTATGGACCCTTCCACGCGCAGGGCCGAAAAGGCGCCGGCCTGGAGCGAACGCTCGGCAGCTGTGGCCGATACGCATCCGGCCACGGCCGGAATCAGAAGCACGCTTGCAAGAAGCGAAAAGAGTAGGGATTTCATTGTTGTAGAGTTGGAAGTATGTTTTCTTCTATGTGTTTCAGCACTTCTTCGAGGGCCTCGGGTGTGGGCGCCTGCAGCATGGCTATGCGGGTGGCGCGGAAGTCGGGGATGCCCTTGAACAGCGGCGAGGCGGCCAGGTGGCGGCGTATGTGCAGGATGCCGCGGTAGCCGTCGATGCGCTCGATGCTCTCGGCTATCTGGCGCCGCAGCAGCCCCAGTTTCTGCACGGCCGTGAGCGGCGGGGCGGCGGGGCGGCCGGCCGCGGCGTCCATGGCGCGGCGGATGTCGTGAAACACCCACGGCGCGCCTATCGAGGCGCGGCCCACCATGATGCCGTCCACGCCGTAGCGGCTGAAGGCCTCCACGGCCTGCTCGCCGGTAGTGATGTCGCCGTTGCCTATGACGGGGATGGTGAGCCGCGGGTTTTCCTTCACGCGGGCTATCATTTCCCAGTCGGCGCTGCCGGTGTACATCTGCGAGCGCGTGCGGCCGTGCACCGTGAGGGCGGCTATGCCGCAGTCCTGCAGCTGCTCGGCCAGGTCTACTATTATGCGCGAGTCGTGGTCCCATCCCAGGCGGGTCTTCACCGTCACGGGCAGCTTCACGGCCTTGACCACGGCGCGTGTGATTTCCAGCATCTTGGGCACGTCGCGCAGCATTCCGGCTCCGGCGCCTTTTCCGGCCACCTTCTTCACGGGGCAGCCGAAGTTGATGTCGACGATATCCGGCGCGGCCTCCTCCACGATGCGGGCGGCCTCCACCATGGGCTCCACCTCGCGGCCGTAGATCTGGATGGCCGTGGGGCGCTCGGCGGGGTGTATCTCCAGCTTGCGCGTGGTGGCGGCTATGTTGCGGATGAGGGCGTCGGCCGACACGAATTCCGAGTAGGTCATGTCGGCGCCCATCTCCTTGCAGATGAGGCGAAACGATGCGTCTGTCACATCTTCCATAGGCGCCAGGGCCACGGGCCGCTCGCCCAGGTCGAGATTGCCTATCAGCATAGCTCGCAGATGAGGGTTGCCGACGACGCGTCGGTCACGCGCACCCGCACGGTGTCGCCGGCGCGGAAGTCGCCGCGCGGAAACACGCATGTCTTGTTCTGGCCCGTGCGGCCCACCCACTGCTGCGTGCTGCGGCGGCTCACGCCCTCCACCAGCACGTCGAATTCGCGGCCTATGTCGCGGCGGTTGCTGGCGGCGCTCAGCTCGTTCTGCAGCGCTATCATGCGGTTGAGGCGGTCGATTTTCACATCTTCGGGCACGTTGTCCGGCATGGTGCGGGCGGCCAGGGTGCCGGGGCGCTCGCTGTATTTGAACATGAAGG